>NZ_JBHFKZ010000080.1:0-11670 GCF_042879375.1 Photorhabdus sp. RM323S | reverse complement strand
AGGCCAGCAATTGCTGGCCTCTTTTTTTATATTTTTAATTTATTGATGAATTACTCGGCAATATCTTATTATCTGACAGTAATAATCTTAAAGAAAATTATCCTGGGTATTTTAAAATGATTTCATGCATAACTAACTAAAAATAAGGATTTCTTTTGAAAACTATTCAACTACATAATAAAACAATGGCTTACCGAGATGAAGGGGAAGGTTTCCCGCTATTACTGGGTCATAGCTATTTGTTTAACTCGGATATGTGGGCACCACAAATCGAAGTTTTAAGTAAAAAATACAGAGTGATTGCTCCCGATCTGTGGGGACACGGAAATTCGGCGGAATTACCAGAGCAGCATAGAACGTTGGCTGATTTAGCGCGAGATTACCTAGCGTTAATGGACCAACTTGGAATTAAAGAATTTGCTGTAATTGGTTTATCGGCTGGCGGTATGTGGGGAACTGAATTAGCAGCGATGGTGCCGGACAGAGTTAAGGCATTGGTTTTGATGGATACCTTTGTGGGGTTAGAGCCTGAAGTTACCCATAAAAAATACTTTGCTATGTTGGATGTGATAGAGCAGGCTGGCGCTATTCCGCAATCTATCTTACAACAAATAGTGCCAATTTTTTTCAGTCAGAAACCAGCGCAAAATTTGATTGATGAGTTAACTCAGAGTTTGGTAACAATTCCTGCGGAAGTATTATGTAATAGTATTATTCCGTTAGGACGAATGATTTTTGGACGTGAAGATAGAACTCATTTGTTGGAAAGATTAGATATACCAGTTCTTGTTATCACTGGTGAACAAGATATGCCCCGCCCACCTCTGGAAGGTTACTTGATGGCTGAAATACTTCGCTGTGATTACGTTGTTATTCAGGACGCGGGGCATATTTCAACATTGGAGCAACCCCATAAAGTTAATCAGGAATTAGTTGTTTTTTTACAGCAAGTTCTGTAACGGTTCTTTTAATGAAAAGGCCGGATTATCCGGCCTTTAATATTGAGTTTAGTAAAGATCTGCATCAATATTTTCATCAGGATATAACCCATATATAAGAACGGGTGATACAGATCTCCTTCATAACGTCTGCTGGTAATAAGCATATAACTATTATATCTCTGGCTGTAGTATTATCATAAATTTCCTTAATGAATTTCTGAAAATAGTGAGTTTGAAATAACTTAATATTTTATTAATATGGTTCATTAATTTCATATAAATAAATTGAGATGATTTAACTGAAATATAAAGTACGACTGTTAATGTTATTTATTCTCAATAATAAAAACGAGATGAATGTTTTTTTACTTGATGATTTTAAATATAAATATACAAAATCAATAATAACAAAATATTAATTCTTGTGTTTTAATATTGATAATTATTTCTAATGTGTTTTTTTTTGTGATAATTTTAATATTATTAATAATTATCTGGATGTATTTATAATTTGGCTAAAAATCCCATTGGTGTAAATAAATATTTACACTATTTATATTTTATTTACACATTTGGATTGAATTCTTTACGATGCATGATATGTTATTGGTCAAATACATAAAAATAAATTAACACAGAATGACAATTTGAGGAGATAACTGAAATGTTCATACAAAAAGATGCACTTAATAACGTTCACATCAGTGGTGAACAAATTCTTATAACTCCGGAAGAACTAAAAGAACAATATCCACTCAGTGGTAATGATCTGCATACTATTGCAAATGCACGTAAAATAATTGCTGACATTATTCAGCGTCGTGATCCCCGTTTACTGGTCGTATGTGGCCCTTGCTCTATTCATGACGTGGATGCAGCTCTGGATTATGCTCATCGTTTGGCGGTACTTTCTTCTGAATTAAGTGACAGTCTGCACATCGTAATGCGTGTCTATTTTGAAAAACCTCGAACAACAGTGGGTTGGAAAGGTCTTATTAACGATCCGTTCATGGATGGTTCATTTGATGTGGAAGCGGGTTTGCATATTGCCCGTCGTTTACTAATTAGCTTGGTTAAAATGGGATTACCCCTTGCAACAGAGGCTTTAGATCCGAATAGTCCACAGTACTTAGGCGATTTGTTTAGTTGGTCGGCAATTGGCGCAAGAACGACAGAATCTCAGACACACCGGGAAATGGCTTCAGGTTTATCTATGCCGGTTGGTTTCAAAAATGGGACTGATGGTAGCTTAAGTACAGCAATTAATGCGATGCGTGCAGCTGCTATGCCACATCGTTTTATGGGAATAAATCAGTCAGGGCAGGTATGTTTGTTGCAAACACAAGGGAATCCGAATGGACACATTATTTTACGTGGGGGTAAAACACCTAATTACAGCGCTGAACATGTAATGGAATGTGAACAGCAGATGATGAAGTCTGGATTATTGCCATCCTTGATGATTGATTGCAGTCATGGTAACTCTAATAAAGACTTTCGTCGCCAAAGCGTGGTTGTAGATTCTGTAGCAGAGCAGATTATTTCAGGTAACCAATCTATCACGGGGATTATGTTGGAGAGCCATATTAATGAAGGTAACCAATCTTCTGAGCAACCTCGTTGTGGAATGAAATATGGTGTTTCAGTGACTGACGCTTGTATTAATTGGCAGACTACAGAAGCGGTTCTGAGAAAATTGCATCAGCAAATCAGTCCGCAATTGTCGCAAAGAATTACGATTTTGAAAAAAGCAGGATAATAAGTATGGTGGCTGAATTATCTCAATTGCGGGACAAGATTGATGAAGTGGATAAAGCTTTGTTGGATTTACTGGCAAAGCGACTGGAATTAGTTGCAGAGGTCGGTGAGGTAAAAAGCCAGAATGGGTTGCCAATTTATGCGCCTGACAGAGAAATGGCGATGCTTGCTTCACGTCGGCAGGAGGCTGAAGATTTTGGTGTTCCACCGGATTTAATTGAAGATATTCTGCGTCGCATTATGCGGGAGTCTTATAACAGCGAAAATGACAAAGGGTTTAAAACTCTCTGCCCTCAATTAGGGTCGATAGTCATTGTTGGTGGCTTGGGTAAAATGGGGAAACTGTTTGGTCGGTTGTTAACTTTGTCTGGTTATGAAGTCAAAAATCTGGAATCACAAGATTGGTCTGACGCAGAGCAGATTCTGACTGGTGCAGGTATGGTCATTATCAGTGTACCTATACATCTGACAGAAGAGGTTATTCGCCGTTTACCACCACTACCTGATCATTGTATTTTGGTGGATTTGGCATCTATCAAACAGAAACCATTACAGGCTATGCTTGATGTGCATAAAGGTCCAGTCTTGGGGCTACATCCTATGTTTGGGCCGGATGTAGGCAGCTTGGTAAAACAGGTTG
This sequence comes from Photorhabdus sp. RM323S, assembly GCF_042879375.1. Taxonomy (NCBI): domain Bacteria; kingdom Pseudomonadati; phylum Pseudomonadota; class Gammaproteobacteria; order Enterobacterales; family Morganellaceae; genus Photorhabdus; species Photorhabdus sp. RM323S. The sequence goes on along the minus strand of NZ_JBHFKZ010000080.1, from coordinate 8,331 downwards.
TTGTTTACTGTGACGGACGCCAGGAGGAAGCTTATCAGTGGTTTTTGGAACAGCTGCTGATTTGGGGGGCTTGCCTGCATCAGATGGATGCTGAACAGCATGATAAAAATATGAGTTTTATCCAGGCGTTACGCCACTTCACGACGTTCGCTTATGGGCAACATCTCGCACAGGAAGATACTGATTTACAACAATTATTATCAATATCCTCACCAATTTACCGTCTGGAGCTGATTATGGTAGGGCGATTGTTTGCGCAAGATCCTCAGCTTTACGCTGATATTATTATGTCATCGCCAGAGAATATTGATCTTATACGTCGTTATCACCAAAGTTTTGGACAAGCGCTTGAGTTACTGGAAAACCAAGATAAACAGGCTTTTATCAGCAGTTTTAAAGATGTTAGTGAATGGTTTGGTGATTATGCGCTTCACTTTATGAAAGAGAGCAGAGTATTGCTTCAACAAGCGAATGATAGTCGTCAATAATTAAAAAGAACCGGATATCGGAATATCCGGTTCTTTTTAATCAAGATGGACTGACTGGAACTACACTTTCTGTTGGGTAACATCCCAATACTTTTAATGAATGAGTAATTTCCGCTAATGCTTTCAGGGCATGTTGCATATTGATTGAACGAATATTAGCTTGGACATCAATATAAAACATCTCTTCCCACGGATTTCCGCTAATCGGGCGAGATTCCAGTTTACTCATAATAATATTATGTTCTTTTAGCACCATAAGTGCATCTACTAACGCTCCCGCTTGTTGCCCAGTAGCCATAATAAATGTCGTTTTGGATGGTACCTGTTCTGAAACTTCGATGGGCTGACGGGCAACAATAATAAAACGGGTAATATTATGTGATTGATTTGCCAGATTTTGTTCCAGGACTTGTAACTGATAAAGTGCACCACCGGCTTCACTGCCTAAAGCGGCAATTTCTGGTGAATTCTGTTCAGCGACTTTTTGCATAGCTGCGGCGGTGCTTTCGCAATATTTAATTTTCCAATGCGGGAATTGATTAATATATTGACTGCATTGTTGGAATGGTTGAGGGTGACTGTAAACCGTTTTTATCTGTGATAGTTCTGTATTTCTTGCAACTAGCAGGCAATGGTTAATAGGAATCGTTATTTCTCCTACAATTGACAAACTGGTATGTTGCAATAAGTCATAAACATCATTGATAGAGCCAGAACTGGTGTTTTCAATTGGTAATATTCCGTAATCAGCCTGTCCGGTTTCAACCAGGGGGAAGATATCCTGGAACTTATGGCAACTGCATTCAACTAATTGATCAAAATGACGTGCTGCATATTGGCGGGCTGCGATATGAGAATAGGAACCACGAGGACCAAGGAACGCAATACGAGCTGAATCGTAGGGTGTTTGATTGAGATGTTGCTGCAATAATGCTTGCTGAGTGAGTACAGAATCTTCGATGATCGTTTGAAACAGGCGGGTGATATAGAAGCCATCAAGCCCGTGGCTTTTTCCTTTTTTGATTAGAACATCTAATAGCTCCCGTTCACGATCTTTGTCTCTGATGGGACGATTATCCTGTAATTTAGTTTGTGCGATATCAGAGGCTAATTGGCGTCGTTCTGCCAGTAAAATCAGTAACTTTAAATCGAGTTCGCTGACTTTTTTCCGTATTTTCAGCAAATTGTTTTGATCCATAATGAGTTCCTAATTGGTTATTCATATTCTGATAATAATATGTTTGCAGTGGACAGAAAAAAGCCTCCCAATTGGGAGGCTTGCTGTTCGTCTTCTGGTTCTTTCTTCAAGGACGAAAGCCTCCCCCTTAGGGGAAGGTAAAAAAGAAGGAGAAGAAAAACAGGTTTGTATTCATCATATTCACAGTCCGTATAAACAATGTACCCTAATTAACCTTATGTTGTTGTTTCTGTCAATAAAAAAACGCGCCCAAATCGGACGCGTTAGAGACAAGCCATAGTTATTTTATTGTTGTGTTTCTAGATCAAGATTTGATTCTTTAACACTGTTATAAGTACGGCGTGCTTCTCCTTTGTGTTGTACTTTATTCAACTGACGTTCCAGTTTTGCTAACAATTCATTGATGGCAACATACATATCTTCATGCTTTGCACCTGCAACTAGCGTACCATTTGGTATACTTATGGTTGCATCAGCCATAAAAACCTGAGGGCCTTTTGATAGAATAATATGAGGATTTATCAGGTTTACTTGCCATTTATTCAGTTTACTCAGACGGTTTTCTACGTGGTTGCGAATTGCCGGGGTAATCTCCATTTGTTTGCTGGTAATGTTCACTATCATATAGTTACCTCTCATTATTGATTATCCACCTTCAATAATTTCAGCATACATTTCTTTTTCATAAAAAATGTGATCTAAATCACCTTTAATCGGATGTGTGGCAACTAGTTGAAGTAATTGTGATTAGCGATAAAAATACGAAGAATATCTATTGCGGGATGAAAGCTTATGAGACATTATTGATAAGTTAAGTCTTTATTAACCTTCTTGATAAACAGTCCTTATTTGTGTTTTATTAAGTAAAAAATAAAACAGCAGCCGGAACTGCTGTTTTATTTTGTCTGTTTCTTTATGCTGGATTAGCAGCAACGAGTTTTGCTACTTTACCTGCCTGTGCCGTTAAACCCAAACGTGCATAAGCCTTTTCCATATAAGGTAGTGCTTTCAGGGTTGACTGTGTGTCAGGATAATCTCGCAGCATTTGTTCCGCTCGATTTACCACCGCAACATAAGCGCCGCGTTTGTTATAATATTCCACAACAGAAAGTTCATATTTCGCCAGGCGCTCTTTGATAGACACTAAACGTTTACTGGCATCGGCAGCATATAGACTGTTAGGATGATAACGTATTAATTGGCTAAAATCTCTGAATGATGCTCTGGCATGTTCAGGATCACGATCTGAGCGGTCAATGCCGAAGAAACTTTGCAGTGCGCTGTTATCCAATGTTTGTGAAGTTAATCCGCGCATATACAGAACATAATCAATGTTGGGGTGAGTTGGGTTTAGGCGCATGAAGCGGTCAATGGAAGCTAATGCCATTGCCAAGTCAGAGGATTTATAATAAGCATAAATCAGATCAAGTTGAACTTGCTGTGAATAAGGGCCAAATGGATAGCGGTTATCGAGGGTTTCTAATTGCGAGATCGCAGGTTTATAGTCACCGTTTTGCAGCTTTTCCTGACTAGCGGAGTAAATTTCCGAAGGTGGGCTGTCTGGGACAGCATTCTTACTACCAGAGCACCCGGCAAGTACCAGGCTCAATGTGGCTGCTGCCACCAGATGTTTTATGCGTATCATCACGTGTTGATTATCCTCTGAGTGTTTTTCTGGGAGACTATCCATGAAGCTCCCGGCAAAAGATCGAGTTACAATAGCACACTATATTAAATTAAACGGCTCTGCCGTCAAAACTCAACGTAAGTGTAGAAACAATATATGGCACAACAAATACGACTTAATACAACAGTCGCCGATTCTCAGCTCGGTCAACGTTTAGATCAGGCTTTGGCTGAATTGTTCCCTGATTATTCAAGATCACGCATAAAAAATTGGATCTTGGATGATAGAGTTCAGGTTAATGGCAAATTAATCAATAAGCCAAAAGAAAAAGTACTGGGCGGGGAAGAAATCTCAATTGATGCCATCATTGAGGAAGATGCACGTTGGGAACCTCAGAATATTCCGTTAGATATTGTCTATGAAGATGATGACATTCTGGTAATAAATAAGCCACGTGATTTGGTCGTTCATCCAGGTGCGGGAAATCCAGACGGTACGGTATTAAATGCTCTGCTATATCGTTACCCTGAAATAGCCGATGTTCCTCGGGCGGGCATTGTTCACCGCCTTGATAAAGATACGACAGGGCTTATGGTTATAGCTAAAACTGTTCCTGCTCAAACTCGTTTAGTGGAGTCACTCCAACTGCGCGAAATTACCCGTGAGTATGAAGCTGTAGCGACAGGTCGTATGACGGCTGGTGGAATAGTTGAAGAGCCTATTTCTCGTCATCCGACAAAACGCACACATATGGCAGTACATCCGATGGGAAAACCTGCAATTACCCGTTATCGGGTGATGGAGCATTTCAGGGCGCATACCCGTTTGCGTTTGCGGCTGGAAACAGGTAGAACGCACCAGATACGTGTTCATATGGCCCATATTAGTCATTCCTTGGTGGGAGATCCGCTGTATGGTGGTCGTCCTCGTCCTTTAAAAGGCGCTTCCGATGAATTCCGCGATGTGATGCGCAACTTTGATCGTCAGGCATTGCATGCCACAATGCTACGCCTTTATCATCCGATTACCGGAATTGAAATGGAATGGCATGCTAACTTACCGGAAGATATGGTTATGCTGATTAATGCATTAAAAGCAGATACAGAAGCATTTAAAGACAAAATGGATTGGTAAATGACGTCGCTTATTTTTCCAAATTGGTCACAACCGACGACAGTAAAAGCCTGTAGTTCCACCCGCTTGGGAGGAATCAGTTTGTCGCCTTATGATAGTCTGAACCTTGGTAAGCATGTTGGTGATGAGCCTGATGTGGTTGAACAAAACAGGCATATTCTGGCTAAAGTGGCAGAATTGCCTCGACAGCCGGTCTGGTTAGAACAGGTTCATGGCACTCGTGTTGTCAGGCTTGATGGTCAGCCAGTGGAAGATAATAAAGCTGATGCTGTTTACACCGACATTCCTGGGCAGGTTTGCGCTGTGATGACAGCTGATTGCTTGCCTGTACTGTTTTGCAGTTCTGCTGGTGATGAGGTTGCAGCTGCTCATGCTGGTTGGCGTGGTCTATGCGCTGGAGTGTTAGAAAATACGGTTGCTCAATTTAAAACTAAGCCTGATCAAATTCAAGCCTGGTTGGGACCGGCAATTGGCGCGAAAGCATTTGAAGTCGGCAGTGAAGTTATGGAAGCGTTCATTGCACAGAATTCTGATCTAAGTAAAGCTTTTGTACCTTTTGGTGAGAAATATTTAGCAGATATATATTTGCTGGCAAAATTAAAATTGCAATCTGTTGGTGTAAAAGCGATTTTTGGCGGGATTGAGTGTACTGTCAGTAATAAAGAGAAATTTTTCTCTTATCGTCGTGATGGTATCACTGGACGTATGGCAACTTTAATCTGGCTGATATAACCTATCCCATAGGGCGATCCACTGGCGCATAAGAGAATGCCTCACAATTTGCTTTTCAGAATCATCTTGAATATTTGAGGAATGGCCTCATTTAATCTCCAGTAGCAAAATTCTGAAATCAGTATTGGAGGTGTTATGCGTCTGGATCGTCTTACTAATAAATTCCAGCTTGCTCTCGCTGACGCCCAGTCCCTTGCGCTGGGGCATGATAATCAATTCATCGAACCAATTCACTTGATGAGCTCACTGTTAAAACAAGAAGGTGGCTCTGTTCGTCCGTTATTAACGTTAGTTGGAATCGATGCAGGTCGTTTCAGCAATCAGCTTGAGCAGGCTTTAGAACGTTTGCCGCAGGTACAGGGTGTTGGTGGTGATGTGCAACCATCTAATGACTTAATTCGTCATTTAAATCTGTGCGACAAACTAGCACAAAAAGCGGGGGATAATTTTATTTCCTCAGAATTATTTGTTCTGGCAGCGCTGGAAGAGCGTGGCACATTGAGCGACATATTGAAAACTGTCGGAGCAACAAAAGAAAAAATCATTAAGGCAATAGAACAAATGCGTGGTGGTGAAAAAATTAATGACCAAGGCGCGGAAGATCAACGCCAAGCTCTTAAGAAATATACCATTGATCTGACTGAACGTGCTGAACAAGGTAAACTTGATCCGGTGATTGGCCGTGATGAAGAAATTCGCCGCACTATTCAGGTATTGCAACGCCGTACCAAAAATAACCCTGTCTTAATTGGTGAACCTGGGGTCGGTAAAACTGCCATTGTCGAAGGGCTTGCTCAACGAATTATTAATGGAGAAGTCCCTGAGGGACTGAAAAATAAGCGGGTTCTTTCTCTGGATATGGGGGCACTGTTAGCAGGCGCTAAATATCGTGGTGAATTCGAAGAGCGATTGAAAGGTGTGCTGAATGATCTTTCTAAACAGGAAGGCAGTATCATTCTGTTTATTGACGAATTGCACACTATGGTTGGTGCAGGTAAAGCTGAGGGGGCAATGGATGCCGGTAACATGCTAAAACCTGCCCTGGCCCGCGGTGAACTTCACTGTGTCGGGGCAACTACATTGGATGAATATCGCCAATATATTGAAAAAGATGCGGCACTGGAACGTCGTTTTCAAAAAGTCTACGTTGCAGAGCCTTCAGTAGAAGATACCATCGCTATTTTGCGTGGTCTGAAAGAACGTTATGAACTGCATCACCATGTACAGATTACAGACCCTGCGATTGTCGCGGCAGCAACATTATCTCATCGTTATATCTCAGATCGTATGTTACCGGACAAAGCTATCGACCTGATTGATGAAGCGGGTGCCAGTCTGCGTATGCAAATGGACTCAAAACCTGAAACGCTGGACCGTCTGGAACGTCGGGTTATTCAATTAAAGCTGGAACAGCAGGCACTGAGAAAGGAATCTGATGATGCCAGTAAAAAACGGCTTGAAATGCTTAATGAAGAGCTGATTGAGAAAGAACGTGAATATTCTGAACTGGAAGAAGAGTGGAAAGCTGAGAAAGCTGAACTTACTGGTACTCAGAATATCAAAGCAGAACTGGAAAATGCCCGTATCAGTCTGGAACAAGCTCGCCGTAGTGGTGATTTAGCGAAGATGTCTGAAATTCAGTATGGGAAAATACCTGGATTGGAGAAGCAGCTTGCCGCAGCCACACAAGTTGAAGGTAAGCCTATGAAACTGCTCCGTAACAAAGTGACCGATGCGGAAATCACTGAAATTCTTGCTCGTTGGACGGGTATTCCTGTTTCCAGAATGCTTGAGAGTGAAAAAGACAAATTGCTGCGTATGGAACAAGAATTGCACAAACGTGTTATTGGTCAGGATGAAGCGGTAGATGCGGTATCCAATGCGATTCGCCGTAATCGGGCTGGACTATCTGATCCAAACCGTCCGATTGGTTCATTCTTGTTCCTTGGCCCAACTGGAGTGGGTAAAACTGAGTTATGCAAAGCTTTGGCTAATTTCCTGTTTGACAGCGATGATGCAATGGTGCGTATCGATATGTCTGAATTTATGGAAAAGCATGCAGTATCACGGTTGGTGGGAGCGCCCCCAGGATATGTCGGTTACGAAGAGGGCGGTTATCTGACAGAGGCTATTCGTCGTCGTCCTTACTCTGTCATTTTGCTTGATGAGGTGGAAAAAGCGCATCCGGATGTCTTTAACATTTTGTTGCAGGTATTGGATGATGGTCGATTGACTGATGGGCAAGGCCGTACTGTCGATTTTCGTAACACGGTTGTGATCATGACTTCTAACCTGGGCTCGGATATGATTCAAGAGCGTTTTGGTAACCTAAATTATGGTGAAATGAAAGATATGGTGATGGAAACTGTTAGCCATCATTTCAGACCGGAGTTTATTAACCGCATTGATGAGGTTGTTGTGTTCCATCCATTAGGACGTCGGCATTTGTCAGCAATTGCAGATATTCAATTGCAACGTTTGTACAAACGTCTGGAAGAGCGTGGCTATCAAGTTACTATTACTCAGCAAGCGTTGGAAATGCTGGGAGAAGCCGGGTTCGATCCTGTGTATGGTGCACGACCATTGAAACGAGCTATCCAGCAGGAAATCGAAAACCCATTAGCTCAAAAGATACTTTCCGGTCAGTTATTACCAGGAAAACCAGTGACTCTGGATGTGGAAAATAGCCATATAGTGGCAAAACAATAACTTTATACTTAACTAAAGATATTTAAAGAGGTAGGAAACTGCCTCTTTTTTTGCCATTTTGTGCAAGGAATCGCAATTCAGTACTGTTTTTGCTTAATTGGTGAGCGATCGAATTGTTTTTGTAATTAAACGCTTGCCAGCGCCGAAGAACTCCCTATAATGCGCCACCACTGACCGACACAACGCTGACAAAGCGTGTGAGGCCAGGCAGGGTAAAGTGAATTAAGCGCTTGACTCTGCGGGCGAAAAGCGTAGTATACGCAGCCCGGCTGAACAAGAATATTAATTTTTGTTTCAGCCTGCTCTTTAACAATTAATCAGACAATCTGTGTGGGCACTCACAAGACCGTATCACAAAAAAATACACTAAAGTCTTGAAGAGTGAACAACAGTTAATTCATGACGAAATAACAGTCAGTTTCTTTGAGCATCAAGCTTTTAAT
>NZ_JBHFKZ010000079.1:0-11757 GCF_042879375.1 Photorhabdus sp. RM323S | reverse complement strand
GTTGGGGGGCCTTTTGTTTGCTTCGTTCGGTATGCTATGGACGTCCCTGACTTTTCTCTTGGTCAGTCCACCTTACTCCTATTCGAACACCATTATTGGGTTATTCGGGTTGGCCGGTGTTGCTGGTGCTTATGCGGCCAACTGGTTCGGACGCATGATCGATCGAGGGCAGGGCAACCGATTCACCTGTATCGGTCTGATATTACTGTTAGTGTCCTGGTTACCTGTTGCGTTTGGTCAGATCTCTGTATTGTCCTTGCTGATCGGTATTTTGTTGCAGGATTTGGCTATCCAAGGTGTTCATGTTACTAACCTGAACGCTATCTATCGTTTGGATTCAGAGGCTCGCAGCCGCCTTACAGCGGGAACAATGACTTCCAATTTTATCGGTGCTGCTGCCGGATCGCTGATTTCTTCATGGATTTTTTCCTACGCAGGTTGGTCCGGGGTCTGCATCGTCGGTGCTTTACTGGGGGGGATTGCTCTGGTATATGCAATTTGCGCCCAAAATGCTCGCATCCCTGAAAATGTGTGATGTAGTGATTATTGATATTTTCATGTTATGTCAGATTGTAGATTTTAATATTTATGTTGTTTAAAAAGGGGGGTGAAGAAATAAGTCTGAAATGAAATAATTATCTTATGTAATTGTCGTGACCGACTTTAATAATTATATGAAAAGAATAACTATAACTACCATGAAAATATAAGTTTTTAAATGCATATGGAATTCATATTTAAAATTATATATCTATCGAATATATAATTTCTAATTTGTTATTCTTTTATTTTTATACTTTTCTATTTGTTATTTCTTTTGTTATGTTTAGTTATGTGAGCTAAATCGAACTTTATTATTTATTTATTTTATGTTACTTATTGATTATTTGTTATCTTAATTGTATATTTAATTGTGAATCTTTTCGTACGAATGACTAAAAAGATCTAAGCGAAGAAATGGGAGTAGTAATGTATTTCCTGATAGCGCGATATAGGTTAATTTAGTGAGTTTGTACTTCATGATCTCGCTTTGGTGAAATTATTTGTATTTTAAATAATAAGTGAGAATGAAAATGAATAAATTATCTGATATTACATTGGTTAAACGAGATGAAATTCCATCAATGAGAACAATTGAAGTTGATGGTATTGAACATTGGTTAGGGCATGTGAAAGATTTTATGAAGAATAAATCTCTTGTCAGTTTTCTTCCTGGCGATAATCGTATTTCTATGGCGTGGGTACGTTTGGAAGCAGGTGAAGAATTAAATGAGCACACTCACCCAGTCGAATCAATGATATTAATGTGTGAAGGTGGAGCACATACGACGGGTGAGGTAAAGGCTGACATGAATGCTGGAGATATTCTTTTAGTGCCGCCAGGTAGACTACATGGATTTAAGGGGATGGAACCTAATGGATTTTGGGGTCTTTCAATCCAATTCGATTCTCGTGGTTTGTACGAAGATATCACCGATCCATGGGCAATCTTTTATCCTGAAATGAAATCAGACAAGGTAGGTGATAATATTGCTGAACAGTTGTTCCAGCTCAATGAAAAATATATGGATAGATTTGACAAACATCGTTTATTCGCGCTTGTGCGGAAAGGGTTGCTTAAAAATCCTGAAGCTAAGAAAAGATTTCTGGATTGTTTTCAAGTTTGGTCGAATCATTTTCAAAAAATGGTTCTGACGCGGGTGATAACTTTACAGGATCCTAAATTCGAAGAATTGGCCTGGCTTCATTTGATTGAAGAGTTAGGCCATAACCGTATTTTAGCGAAGAATCGAACAGATCTTCAAACTGTATTTGATCCGGTTCTTGAATCCACAAGCGCGTGGTTCCCCTGGAAAATGAACTCAATTAGTGATATTGAAAAAGTTGTTTTAGTTCACTTAGTTGTCGAAGCCTCAGCAACTTTCTTCTATAAGCATATTCAGCCTGAGATGGTATCCACTGCCACTGGAGGTCATTTTGATATTCATACAATCACTGATGATGAGCATATGGCAATGGGTTATGAATTCTTACGAAATATACCTTTGAGTGACGGAGAACGATTATTTGAAATTCAACATCAAGGCTGGTCTATGCTGATGTCTGTTATGGGGCGAATTGCTGATCTGGTAGTGTACAATTCAGATGAGCATTCAACAAATAATAAGCAAACTAAGGAATCAGGAAAAGGGGCTGACGTTGAAATGGCCAATTGAGGGGCCTCGTCGGGTGCCGTCTGAGGTATATACAGATCGTGAAATTTATAATCGGGAACAAGATTATATTTTCAAAAGCCGAACCTGGAACTATGTTGGTTTAACCACTGAAGTAAAGGATATTGGTGATTTTATTCAAACATTCGTAGGTGAAGTTCCGGTAATTCTTGTGAGGGACAGAAGAAATAAACTTAGAGTATTTGTGAATCGTTGCACACATAGAGGCGCTCAGATATGTCACCAAGAGCGGGGGAATGTGAAATTATTTACCTGTCTTTATCATGAGTGGTCTTTTAATCTTGATGGTACTCTTGTTGGTATGCCTTTTCGTCGGGGTATTGATGGAAAGGGAGGGATGTCACCAGACTTTGATTCAACGGAACATGGATTAGAACAGCTTAATGTAACAGAGCGGCATGGCGTTGTTTTTGCAAGTTTCAGTTTTGAAATTGAATCGTTTGAAGAGTATTTGGGGCCTGGCATATTGGCTTATTTTGATCGGGTATGTAATGGCAAAACATTACGTGTTATTGGAAAAATGCAGCATAGAGTGCACGCAAATTGGAAGCTCCAGGTAGAAAATGTAAAGGATCCATTTCATGCAGCACTGTTGCATTCATTTTTCCTGACTTTTGGTATTTGGCGTTCTGATCAAGAAACTCACGTTAAAGTAGATAAACACGGACGCAGCAGTGTTCTTGTTTCAACCGCAACATTTAAGCAAGCTCAGAATGAACAGTTTAAGGAACGGCTGAATTCTCAAAATGGTTTCAGTCTTAATGATAAACGATTAATTGAGTATCAATCTGAATACGAGCATGGTACGGGGGCCGTAATGACCATTTGGCCAAATCTGATATTCTTGCAACAATTAAATTGTTTGGTGATGAGGCATGTGAAACCAGATGGACCTGATTCATGTATTAAAACCTGGACATTTTTCGGATATGAATCGGATAGCCCTGAATTGACTCAAAAACGGTTATATCAGGCAAACTTATTTGGCCCGTCTGGATTGGTAACAATTGACGATAATGAAATATTGGCAATGGTTCAGATCGGTTCAGCTGCTTCTCCCAACTCAGTAGCCGTTCTGGAAGCGGGTAACGGAGAGGGGGATGCAGATCATATGATGACTGAGTCAGCTATTCGTGGGTTTTATAAATACTATAAAAAAATTATGGGTTATGAAGACGATGAATAGAACGCCAGAATTTCGTGAACTCACATTGGATGTTCAATGGCTTTATACCATCTACAATGAGTTTCTGGATGAAGGTAACATTGAACAATGGCCCAATTTTTTTGTTAAAGATAGCCACTATAGAATTACATCTAGGGAGAATTTTGATCAAAATTTTCCACTGAGTTTTGTACTCTGTGATGGGCAAAAGATGATTAAGGACAGAGCTATTGCATTGCAAAAAACTGTTATGTATCGAAGAAGATCTCAATGCCGAATCGTCAGTGGTGTACGATTGATTTCAATAGATGACGTCAATGTTTATGGCATTAAAGCATGTTCATCTTTTGCGATATATGAAAGTTTATATGGTGAATCCAGTAAACTACTTGTCTGTGGGCGTTCACATGACGTAATAGTTCAAGATGACGGTATATTAAAATTCAAAGATAGAATGTGTATTATAAATACAGATATAATTCCTGATTCGATAGTATTGCCAATTTAGGATATTCTAATTTCTTTTTGGAAATTAATTACTCATTATTTACAGATAGAAAATCTGAATTTTTACCTATGTATTCTCACTATAGGAAAAATATATGTCTCAATTACCAATGTATGATCTGCTGGTTCTCGATTTTACTCGGCATAGAGCGGGTCCTGTTACTTCCCGATTATTGGCAGATTGGGGGGCAACAATCATTAAAATTGAAGAGCCTGTCGATCTTGGGGACAGCATGGGGGGCTCACGTGAAGGGTTTGATTACCAAAACCTGCATAGAAACAAGCAGAGTTTGTCTCTGAATTTGAAAACAGATGATGGGCAAAGCGTTTTTAAAAAACTGGTGAGTAAAGCGGATGTTGTTCTGGAAAATTTCAGGCCTGAAGTTAAATATCGGCTTGGCCTTGATTATGATTCATTGCAATCAATAAACGAACGTATTATTTGTGGGAGTATATCTGGATTTGGGCAAACAGGTCCTTATCGCACAAGACCTGCTGTAGACCAGATTATTCAGGGAATGTCAGGTTTAATGTCAGTTACTGGTATACCTGGTAGCGGGCCCGTACGTGTTGGTGCGGCAATCACTGATATAAGTGCGGGAATGACGTTAGCTCAGGCAGTTTTAATGGCGCTTTATTATCGTGAGAAAACAGGCCTGGGCCAGTGGGTCTACACTTCTTTACTTGAATCTACAATTTCAATGCTTGATTTTCAGGTGGCAAGATGGCTTGCTAATGGTGATGTACCAACCCAAATGGGTAATGATCATCCAACATTAATGCCTATAGGGTTATTTCCGACGGTAGATGGACAAGTTAATATCGCTGCTGCTGAAGATTCAAAATTTAGACTTTTGTGTGAAATTTTGGATATCCCAGCGTTGGCTGATTTTCATGAATATAGCAATATTGCACTGCGGTCTTTAAATAGAGCTTCATTATGGAATAAATTGAAAGAAAGAATAAAATATTTTAAAAGTACCGAGCTAATTGAAAAGCTTAATGCTGTAGGTATTCCTTGTGGACCTCTATATACGATAGAGGAAGCAATGAATGATGAGCAAATGAATCATTTGAAAATGAAATGTTCAATTAATCACTCCCGTCTTGGTCAATTATCATTAGTTGGGCAACCATTTCATTCTAGTCGTTTTTGTGACATGCAAACCGTCAGGGCTGCTGCTCCAGAGCATGGAGAACATACTGACGTGATCTTAAAAGAGTTGCTAAATTACCAAGATGATGAAATAGTTGAGTTGCGTAATAATGGAATAATATAAGATTTCTTTCTTTACTCATGTTTCTGTTCTGCTATATCTATAAAAATAAGGTAACAGAGAATTAATTTTTCTATTTTTGATTGCATTTATTCGCGTTAATGAGTGTTTCTTTGATAATAATAAATGGATTATATTTTTAATAGAGTGAGTCAATTTTTCATCTGCAATTTTTTATTCTGTCATTTTCTCTTGGAATATATCAGTTAATCTTGTGGCAACATTTATCCTGAGAGGTTTCTGTTCATTGGTTTTAATATTTCTGGCATCAATTTTCTGGACAGCAGATATAATAATAGGCTTGGGAATAATAACGTCAATTAAAAATTTCTTATGGTGATAACATGAACATAAATGAAATTAATACAGGCAATATTGAGGACAGGTTTTCTTTACGTAAATTAAGTCCATATTTCTGTGCTGAGATAACCCGCATTGATTTGAGTCAACCGTTAGATGATGGATGTATTCAAGCGATATCTGATGCATTGGCTACTCATGAAGTTTTGGTTTTTCCGAACCAAAACCTTTCAACGGAAGATTTATTGCGAATTGGAGGTTATTTTGGTGAACTGACGGTTCATCCTTTCGCTGAAAATTCAGCAGAGGTTCCGGAGCTTATTGTCTTTGATTATAAAGAAGGTAATCCGCCGGTCTTAACTGATCGCTGGCATTCTGATGAGACATATCGGGAATGTCCACCGTTAGGAACGATACTTTATTCTAAAGTTGTTCCTGAAATTGGAGGGGACACCTGTTTTTCGAGTATGACCGCCGCTTATAACGCACTTTCAAATAAAATGCAGCAATTTATTTCTGGGCTGGAAGCTATACACGATTTTGCATCTTACAAATATCTTTTTCCTGAAACGGATAAAGGGAGGCAACAACTGCGTAAAAATGAAGATCAATATCCACCCATTAGCCATCCGGTAGTGCGTATACATCCGGTAACTGGGAAAAAAATTTTATTTGTTAATCCGCACTACACTCGATATATCAAAGGCATGGATGATAGAGAGAGCTTTGAATTATTGAATAGCTTATATCGCTCCACTGCCATTTTAGAGTATCAATACCGGCATCATTGGCAACCTAATATGCTTGTGTTTTGGGATAATCGTTCTGTTCAGCATGCTGCGGTTCATGATTATTATCCCAATCCCCGTTTGATGGAACGAGTAACAATAAAAGGTGATCGGCCTGTTGGTGACGGTACAATGGTTCAACAATCAGATTTACGTAAATTCAAAGTAGATCAATATGATCACACGGATGATCGCCGTGCCTTGCGCCAATTTGAACTTGAATGAGTTTCTTTTATAATAAAAGAGGGCTAAATTAACCAATTAGCTCTCTTATACCAATAAAATATGAGTTTCTGTTTTGCCTTCACATTTTGCATTGAGATTAATTGAAGTTAACTGGATGATTTATCTTTCTAATTAATAATAATGAACTCTTTGACGTCGGTGATTTAAAATGAATAGTATTACAACAGTCAATATCCAGAATGTTATCAATAGTCAAAAACTTTCAAAAGTCCAGTGGCAAGTATTAATTCTTTGTTTCTCTATCGTGACTATTGATGGTTTCGATACAGCATTAATTGGTTATATTGCACCCGCAGTGATCAATGACTTTAACGTAGAAAGCATTGTTCTTGGGCCAGTCATGAGCGCTGCACTTTTTGGTTTAGCATTGGGCGCGCTTTTTTCTGGTCCGCTTGCTGATAGATTTGGTCGAAAATTAGTACTTACAATTTCAGTGGGTGTTTTTGGTCTGTTTAGTTTGGTTACCGCCGCAGCTGATTCAATACAGACATTAACTATTGTGCGTTTTTTGACGGGGTTGGGTCTTGGTGCAGCAATGTCAAATGCAATAACGTTGATATCTGAGTATGCACCAGAGCATCGGCGGTCTTTGTTAATAAATATCGTTTTTTGTGGCTTTCCTTTTGGTGCGGCGCTAGGCGGAATGTTTTCTGCATGGATTATTCCACATTTTGGATGGCAAGGTGTTCTGATCTTAGGGGGTATTTTGCCACTGTTTTTATCTGTATTTCTTTTTTTTCTATTGCCGGAATCATTGAAATATCTAATTTTCAAAGGTAACTCAGAAGAAGATATAAGACGAATTTTGTTTAAAATGACAAATGGACTTTTAAATGATGTAAAGAAATTTACATTTGGTGAGGAAGAAATTATACATAAATCGGCAATTAAAACTATTTTATCCAGTCAATTTCTACTTGGGACAACCATGTTATGGATAACATATTTCATGGGATTATTGGTTTTTTATGTTTTAACCAGTTGGATGCCGATTTTAATGAACGATGCTGGTTTTAGCATTAGTATGGCAGCAATGCTTACGGCATTATTTCCTTTGGGTGGTGGAATTGGCGTTATTTTCTCTGGTTGGTTAATGGATCGGGTTAATCCTCACAAGGTAGTCGCAACTAATTATGTTCTTACTGGTATTTTGGTCTTTTCTATTGGTCAGGGAGAAAGTGTATTTTTATTGAGTATTTTAATATTTCTTGCGGGGACAACAATGAATGGTGCACAGGCATCAATGGGATCAATTGCAGCACAATTTTATCCGACTAATTGTAGGGCAACTGGTGTTGCCTGGATGTTAGGATTTGGAAGATTAGGCGGGATCTGTGGTGCTTTATTTGGGGCGGAATTTATCAGATTTGGATTAACTCATAGGACTATTTTTGCAATCTTATCCATTCCAGTCATTTTAGCTGCTGCAACATTGATATTTAAAGATGTAAGTTATGGAAACAATAAATAGAGAGTTTTCTCGGAAGAGGTTACAGTTTTGTACTGGTCAATTGATGATCTGCAAGCGTTAGCGATAATGCTGCATCAGTTTTATGCGATAGAATCTTCTCCTGCTGTTTCTTTTGTCACGGATGAAAAATCGGAGTTGTTAAAGAGAGAACCGTTGTGAGGTTGGATACAGATAATGCCTGACTTTTCACTTCGGTTGATTGTTATTCCGGGTAACCATTTTAGTTTATTGGAGGAGAATGAAAATAAAGCGGCTTTAGCTCAGGTCCTGAATAGGGCGTTGGCAATCCATTGTGATGGAGAAGTACTGTAATAC
Source organism: Photorhabdus sp. RM323S (assembly GCF_042879375.1). NCBI lineage: Bacteria > Pseudomonadati > Pseudomonadota > Gammaproteobacteria > Enterobacterales > Morganellaceae > Photorhabdus > Photorhabdus sp. RM323S. The sequence goes on along the minus strand of NZ_JBHFKZ010000079.1, from coordinate 3,454 downwards.
TCATATATTAATTCATATAGAATAATTTAACATTGATGTGATAATCCGGTATATATTGTTTATACCGGATTATTTCTCTATTAAAGCAGAAGAAGAAACGTGATAATTTCCCCGGAAGTTATTTTTTTTGAATTTTTTTATTGTCGCTGTTTTATATTATGTGATCTGAATCTGGTTTTATTGTTGTTTTATTGTTGGTTTTATTTTTTGTTGATCGCCTTGGTCTCAAAATTATATATTTAATTGTAGAGTTATTGTTGGAAAGGTTTATTGTCATAAATAATTGTGAGAAGATAATTGAAGCGGTGATCATGGACATGTGTTTTTGGTGGTAATATAGGCTGATTTAATTATCCTTCATTTCATGATTTAGCTTTGGGTCATATTGGGTTTATTGTAAATAACTCGAGATAATTAAGAGGCTACCTAATTGGGATTAATAGCCGTTGACCGTTCTTGTGAATAAAGGGTTAACATGGACAGTGTGCGGAAACCGGCATGTACATATAATAGGTGAGAACGACTCGATTCGTCTGTCCTTGGCGTAGAACTAAAGTACGTTCGAAAGCTATTGCTTTTGTCTGAACGTTGACCAAGTTCGCTTTTTATTATAAAGAATGGCAAATAAAATAGTCCTATGGAATAGGTAATAAACGTGAAAAAGTGATGGGGAAAAGTCTAAATGTATATGTTGGCAGGTATATGAAAATTGAATAATATTAAACTCTGTTCCAGCTGGCATTACGTGTTAGTAAATATCGCTAGACGTTCGGAAAATCGCATTAAAGAACGATTTGACTGGAATACGTTCGGTTGCAATCAATATTTTATCGTGTTAATTGTTATTCTGCTAACGTTATTTTGTTATTACAAAATAATATATGATGAAATTAATTGTGATTTGTAATGTTTCTATAGGAACAAGAATGTCGTGTTCTATTTGTACAATGAGTTGGGTTATTTGTTCTGCTGTCAGATAAATTAGTGTTGAAGAATTGTGAATTGGTCGTTATTAATCAGATTCTGGCACAGTATCTGTGTGTCTTTAATTAATTTCAGATGTATCCGTTTTTATTTCTTGGGGGCAAGAAGTAAGAAAGAAATATTGGTGATGGTTGTCAGGAATGACAATTCTCAAATTTCTAACAGATTCGTTGAGGTAATAGATGAAAGGTAACGTTACTACAGAGGAAAATGTTCTTAAAGTCGAAACTCTCTCTCAGATGTCATGTGAAAATAAAACTCATAATATAAATGATACATCGATTCTATCACGTACATGCGTCGTGGTGGGGGGGACGACTCTTGCGGTGTTCTGCGCCGAGCAAATTCAGGCCGCCGGGCATATCATACAAGCGGTGCTATCTACTGATACGGTTCTACAAACGTGGGCGGCTCGACAAGGGATTGTTTGTGTGAACTCGGTCGATGCATTACAAGAACAAATCACGTTACATCCTGTCGATTGGCTTTTCTCCATCGTCAATCCAATCATCTTACCGGTGTCGCTAATTGGGCAGATTCGCGGCGGCGCTTTTAATTATCATGATAGTCCTTTGCCTCGTTATGCGGGCAGTCATGCCACTTCCTGGGCGTTGTTAGCCCAGGAGACGCATTACGCTATTTCCTGGCATTCTATTGAAGGTGGTGTGGATACTGGCGATATTGCTGTGCAATGCCCGGTATCGATTGAGGAACACGATAACGCTTTCTCGTTGAATCTGAAATGTTATCAGGCGGCTCAGAAAGGGTTTATTGAACTTTTGAAAGATTTGGGTCACGGCACATTGGTGACTTATCCGCAGGATCTCACGCAACGCAGTTTTTATGCTCAGTCACGTCGCCCCGATGGGGGGGGATATCTGTATTGGAAACAATCGGGAGAGGCACTGTCAGCTTTGGTGCGAGCATTAGATTTTGGCGAGAATTACGTAAATCCATTGGGTTGCCCGAAACTATTACTTGAACAGGGCACGGTGCAAATTTCCTGGCTACAGCGGTTGAACACATGTTCTGAGGGGGTACCCGGTACCCTGATTAGGGTGGAGGAAGATGCCTGGCAGTTGACGACCGGCAGTGAGGATGTTCGGATTGGCGGGTTCGCCACCCTTGAAGGTCACTTGCTGTCTGCCAGGGAGCTTGCCGATATATCGGCACTCAGTCCGGGTAAACCGCTGCCTCTGCTTTCCTCACAGCAGGCTCAGAATGTAAAAAATACCCTTCAAGCCCTCGCCCCCAGTGAATCATTTTGGTATGAGCGCCTTGCCTCTTTGCAGCCAATCCAGTTACCTTTTGAAATGATAGGGGAGCAGACAGAACCTCAATGGGTAATGAGCCCCTGGCAGCCTCCACTGCCAAAAAACGATGAAGAGGAGCCATTACAGGCACTGTTGCAGGTATTGGTTATCTATCTTGTGCGTCTGACTCAACAGGCTGAATTCCAAATCGGTTGGTGCGTGGATGAGGTCAAAGGTAAATCGGCAGATGTCCTGGCACCGGTGGTCCCCATGACCATTGAAGTGGCGTTTGATAAGCCCTGGAGTGCAGTAGCTGACTGGATTGATGATGAACTTGCCCGATTGGCACAGCACCAGACATTTAGCCGTGACCTCTTCACCCGTTCTCCTTCACTGCGGGCTATCCCGGCATTAAGAACCAACCGGCCGTGGCAGATCGCCGTCTCGGTGATACAGGATGACAGACCGTATGATCAGGAAGTATCCGGCGAATTGCTAACGCTTCAGATGAATGCACAGGGCGGTTTTCGCTGGATCTATGATGAAAATCGTCTGAGTTCGGAAGTGATTCTACGGATGAGTGAGCATTTACCGGTGCTGGCATTATCGAAAAGGAGCGGTGATGAAATCCCCGTCTGGCAGCTTAATTTGTTGCCGGAGGCTGAACGTACGCTGTTACTGGAAACTTGGAACGCCACAGAAACTGTGTATCCTGATACGTTGTGTATTCATCAGTTGTTTGAACAACAGGTGGAGAAAACCCCGGATGCGCCCGCGTTAGTGCATGAAGAGCAAACCCTCAGTTATGTTGAATTAAATACCCGCGCTAACCGGCTAGCCCATCAGCTGATTGCGCTGGGGATAGAGCCGGACCAGCGGGTGGCGATTTGCGTATCACGTTCACCGGCAATGGTGGTGGCATTATTGGCAGTATTGAAAGCTGGCAGCGCGTATGTGCCGCTGGATCCGGCTTATCCGGGCGAGCGTTTGGCACATATTTTGACCGATGCGGCCCCGGTTATGGTGCTGGCGGATGAAGCCGGTCGTGCCGGATTGGGTGAGGAAACACAGGCTACGCTGACCGTGCTCGACCCGAATACCTTGTTTGATCAACCGGACAGTAATCCACAGGTTCCTGGGCTGACTGCCCGGCACCTGGCGTATGTGATTTACACTTCTGGCTCCACGGGGGTGCCAAAAGGGGTGATGATTGAGCA
>NZ_JBHFKZ010000078.1:0-13094 GCF_042879375.1 Photorhabdus sp. RM323S | reverse complement strand
GATAAAAACAACGGTTAAAACTTTATACCCATTAAATCTATCGAGTAAAAAAACGACTTCCGATAACAGGTTAAATAGGTTTTCATAATAGTGATACACCCATTTTGACCCTTCCCGATTTTTGCTGTTGTCATGATACTGCTTCCATGAATACCTTTACATGTTGAAGCCATTGCCACATAAATTGACAACAGTAGTTCCGTGTCACGTCGTTCATTTCGGAGTATCGATGCGATGATAGACATAACGCAGTCCGTTTGGTGATTTGTGACGATTGATCAGATCGTCAAAATCGGACTGAGTTCCCTCCAGTGATCTACTCTTTTGAAATCTCATTTATACTGTATACGATAATTTCATTAATATGGTACTCGCTATGGAAAAAGAAATCTTTATTTTTAGAGAAGTTAACGTAGAAGACGCAAACAATCTCATTGTTTTTTTTAATGATTTGGATAACACATCGGAATTTATGTTGCTTGAGCCGGAAGAAAGAAAAACAAGTGTTGAAGAACAGGCGGATATAATAAAAGGATTTGGAAAAGACAGGCAAATGTTAATATGCGAAGATAGTAAAAACATTGTTGGATTTATTGTTATATCTAGAGGGGTATTCAATAGGAACAGGCATCTGGGTTCTATTGTTCTTGGAGTAAAAAAAGAATATAGAAATAAAGGCATAGCAAGAACCCTACTCGACAAAGCGCAAGATTGGTCACGGAAAAATGGAGTTAGTAGACTTGAATTAACCGTTGCAATAAAAAACACATTGGCAATAAAGCTTTATTTGTCATCAGGTTTTATTTTTTCTGGCATCAGAACTAGCTCACTATTTATAAATGGTGAACTGACAGATGAATACTATATGACTAAAGGAATATCTGAAATAGTAATAGACAGTGTGGCAAACAACCGGTGATTAAGCTAAGATTTTTTATGAAAGGAACAACATATGGAGAGTATGTAGATAATTACTCTATTCAGCATAAAGAAGAAATTAGTCAGAATATGCATCTTGCCGTGTTATCAATAAGGGCTTTAGATGAAGAATTCCCGTGTAAATAGCATTTTTCAGATCGTCGGGTACTCCTACATTAGATGAGAGTTAACAGATTCTTGAAGTTGATTTCTAATCAACTCAGACCGTTGACAAACCCATTGAAAATAACCGGGTTTGTCAACAGTCTGAAGAGCGATATTCCCGCCCTTTTTGCTGCCCTAAGAAGCCTTTTCTTCTGGCTTAGATACCGGCTGCTGTGCCTGCGCCGGAGCATCAATCTTATGTGGTGCAGGCAACATTATCTGATTAAAACCATTTCTTAACTGGTTTACATCCACTTCTGCTTCCCCTTTCGGCTGAATCAGAACAAACGCGACTTCTTGCGAGAGGATCTGTTTCAGTTCATGATTTAGCATTTCAGGTGTCAGGGAAGCTAAAAATGCTTGTCTCAGGCGTTGATACTGCTCAGGAGCAATATCCACCACATTGCTTTGTTGGGACAAAAGACGCTGATTAATCAGAATATCCGTGCTGGTATGGGCATACATGGCAAACAACTGGCTGAGTTGGGATTGTTTCTGCGCATACAGCTCATCAAACTGTGCCTTAGGCAATCCTTTATCACGTAGTGTTACCAATTCAGCAGCCAGATATTCCATCGCGGGTTTTAAATTACCTGCCGTCGTGTTGAGATTCAGAGCACAACTCGCACGCTGATACTGAACTTTGCAATCCAGCCCCAGTTTCAGCGCCTTATCATTTCTTCTCTCCAGCCCAAGTTGCAGGTAACGATAAAGTGCCTCACGGGTAATATCACTGATCCAATAGCGGCTCAACACATGTGAATCATTCATCGGCTGCCAGTTGAGATCCCAAATTAAGGATAAGGTATCTTCTTTATTTTTATCACTGATCATCCCTATCGTATCCGGTTTCATCGGTAACAACGCCGCGATAGTTGCCGGAGTATGGCGCTTACCTTTCAATGATGAAAACACCTGGTTGATATTTTCCAGTAAAATACGACTATCCACATGGCCCGCGACATACAACGTCATCATGTCAGGGGTATACCACTGCCGGTAAAATTGCTTAAGTTTATCCAAATCAACAGGTTGAACGGTGGCCTGTGCCGGATCATGTCCCAACAGCGTTGAACCTTGCAAACGTCTGCGCCACACCGGATCCTGTATATCTGGAGGATAGGTCGCTACCGATGTACCCGCCATTTTCATGGCATGTTGTAGTGTCTCTGGCGTAAATACCGTTTTGCCCGCCGCGTCAGCCAGCCAACTCAACGCACTTTTTAACAGTTCAGGACGATTATGCGGCAAACTCAGGCTATAAAGTGTGAAATCATATGAAACAATCGCGGGAGGCAGCGGGTATTTAGGATCGATAGCACTGTTCCAAAGTTGTTCCAGTTTGGAGGAAGACAAACTTTTGCTGCTGAATAACGCGACTTTCGGAATCAACCAGGTATAACCCGCCTGTTGCGTTTTCTCCGCCAGCGAACCTGTTTTCACTACAAGGCGCAACTGTATTCTGTCGTTAGGACGCTGCGGCGTCTGCAAGATTTGCCAGTTAAAACCGTTTTCCAATTTGCCTTGTTTCCAGGCAGGGTCAGGTTGCAAAGCTTCTGCCTGCGCCTGGCCTGCAACGGCCAGCATTATCCCACCAATAAAATAACGAATTTTCGTACCCTGCATGTGAACCCCTATAGATGTCTATCCTTGGTTTTAGCCTTCGGCGGTTTAACCAGTGATGACAGAATATGTTCCCTTCGACCAATAACAACGGTAGAAAAAGCAAAAACCTGAGTTTTAGCAGGTGAAATCCTGTCAGAATTATAACTGAGGGTTAGACCTCAAACCGCCCCGGATGGTTTCATGATGACGGAGGTTTATGTTTATCAAATTGACGATTATATCCCTTGATCAACAGACCCAGTTCATCATCCTGGTGGCCTTTCGGGCAAGTCATTGGCTCTGGTGGTTGATCGTTATTAAGATCCCGTGCAACGTTACGCAATGGGTGCACAATAATCCGGTTAATACACCAGCTTATCGACACAGTCAGAATAAGCGCTAACAATAAATACGTCGTCAACATCAGTGCCAACGCATTAATAGCAAAACGATATACCCGATTAGAATCTACCTGTAAAATCAAATGCCCCAGCGGTTTAGCGTCTATTGGCGCTGAACCATAAGCATGGAGAGGAATACTCACTTCCACAGGGATCCCAAAAATACGTTCAGCCAATTCGGGAATTGGACGATGGGTGGCAAAGCTTAATCGTATCACCCGGATATCCTCCGGTAACACCACATCTGCCCGCCCTAAAATACCCGCAGTACGTAGCCCTATCAGTAACTCTTTTGCTTTACTGAGATCGGAACTGAGCAACGCTTCGGTTAAAGGTGCCTGTACCTGAACTGCCGCATTATTAAGCTGACTGATATAATCATCTTTACGTTGCTGTATAAGATGACACAATTGAATAGTAATAAAAATAGCAATGGTCACCAGCGTGACGCCGGTCACTGCGGCCATCTGTTTAATGGTTAACGAACGTTTGACGCGCAATTTCATTTTCACTCAAACCAATGCCTGTGAGATATCGCAGTTATAACATGTGATCAATGGAATTGAGTATACTTGATTTTATCGCTAACGATCCTGTTTCACTTACCCAAGTCGTTATTTTTCTGAAATAATTACCTTTAATGGCTATCTGTGACGGCTAAAGACAAAAGTAAATATTTAAATGGTGATAATGGCTAACCCATTATCACCAAAAATGTTTTATCTCATGATTACCAAGCAATTACTCCACCGCAACATTTTCATCCTGATCAACGGCAAAACAGGCAATCAGTTGCTCACCATATTGATTCAATTTTGGCTGAAACTGCGTACAGGCGCTAAATGCCCGACGACAACGAGCCGCAAACGCACAACCGGGTGGTGGATTCATCGGGCTTGGCAATTCACCTGTCAATTTTATCCGTTCACGACGTAATTCAGGATTTAGTCTTGGCGTTGCTGATAACAGCGCCTGTGTATACGGATGACGTGGATTACTGAAAATCATCTCCTTATTGCCTTTTTCCACACAGCGGCCAAGGTACATCACCATCACTTCATCCGCGATATGCTCAACCACAGACAAGTCATGGGAAATAAACACATAAGACAATCCCAAATCCTGCTGCAAATCCATCATCAGGTTCAACACTTGTGCCCGCACCGAGACATCCAGCGCAGAAACCGGCTCATCCGCAATTAACACATCCGGGTCCAACATCAAACCACGGGCAATCGCGATTCGCTGGCGCTGACCACCAGAGAACATATGCGGGTAACGGTTGTAGTGTTCAGTTTTCAACCCGACTTTCGCCATCATCTGCAATACTTTCTCTTTACGCTCATGCGCATTCAGTTTGGTATTGATCAGCAAAGGTTCCTCCAGGATTTGCCCAACTTTCTTACGCGGGTTCAGCGAACCATAAGGATTCTGGAATACAATCTGGATTTTCTGGCGACGCAACTTTTCAGCGTCTTTATTTGGCACCAGCAGATCCTGTCCCTGATAATAAAGTTCACCGTCAGTTGGCTTTTCTATCATTGTCAGCAATCGCCCCAATGTGGATTTACCACACCCCGACTCACCAACCACTGCCAGCGTTTTGCCTTTCTCCAGTTCAAACGAGATACCATCCAGCGCTTTTACAGTACGGGCAGGTGAAAATAATCCCCCTTTGATCGGGTAATATTTTTTCAGCTCTGTCGCTTTTAATAACGGTGCCGTTGATGTTTCCCGCGCCTGATAAATATGTTCACTCATATTGTCGGCCTCCCCGCATCATCCAGCGGTGTATGGCATTTCACCTGACGTTCCCCTACCGTTCGTAATTCCGGCTCCATCTGGCGGCAATGGTCATTCGCATATGGGCAACGCGGATGCATCAGGCAACCAATAGGCCGGTCATATTTCCCCGGCACAACACCCGGTAAAGAGGCAAGACGGGATTTATCCGTGGCAAATTCAGGTAATGCCCTGAGCAGTGTCTGAGTATACGGATGACGTGGCGCACAGAAGATTTCTGATGCTTTACCAGATTCCACAACCTGCCCGGCATACATCACGATAATATGATGAGCAGCTTCCGCGACTAATGCCAAGTCATGAGTGATTAAGACCAACGCCATATTTTCCCGTTGTTGCAACTCCAGCAACAGTTCAATAACCTGCGCTTGAATGGTGACATCCAAAGCCGTTGTCGGTTCATCAGCAATAAGCAATTTTGGCCGGCAAGCAATTGCCATTGCGATCATCACCCGTTGGCTCATACCACCGGATAATTGGTGCGGATAAATATCCAGACGCGACGCGGGATCGGGAATGCCAACCAATGTCAGCAGATCGATCGCCCGTTGGCGGCGGGTGCGACGGTTGCCACCCTGATGCACTTTCAGCGCCTCCATAATCTGATAGCCAACGGTATAACAGGGATTCAGGCTGGTCATCGGGTCCTGGAAGATCATTGCCATTTCTGCACCAACCAGTTGGCGGCGTTCTTTCTCCGAGATTTTGGTCAGATCACGCTGGTTAAATTCCAGTTTGTCTGCCATCACCCGGCCCGGATAATCAATCAATCCCATGACGGCCAATGAACTGACTGACTTACCGGAACCGGATTCTCCGACAATCCCGACAACCTGACCCTGTTCAACACGGTAGCTGATGCGGTCAACAGCACGGAATGGCGCATCTTCTTCACCGAAGTGAACCGATAATTTTTCTACATTTAACAATGCCATTTCGCTACCTCGCTACTGCTTGAGTTTAGGATCAAGTGCATCACGCAAACCGTCACCCATCAGGTTAAACGCCAACACTGTCAGCAGAATTGCCAACCCAGGGAAAGTCACTACCCACCAAGCACTTTGTGCAAACTGCAATACATCAGACAGCATGGTTCCCCATTCCGGCGTAGGTGGCTGCGCCCCCATCCCCAGAAAACCCAAAGCAGCCATATCGAGAATGGCATTGGAAAAACCTAAAGAAGCCTGCACAATCAACGGTGCCAGGCAGTTAGGCAGGATATTGATAAACATCTGGCGCAGGGAACCCGCCCCAGCCACTTGTGAAGCCGTGACATAATCGCGATTAACTTCTACCAGCACCGCCGCACGGGTTAAACGGATGTAATGGGGCAGAGCCACAAAGGTCAAAGCCAGAGAAGCATTGACAATTGACGGCCCAAATATCGCCACCAGCACCAACGCTAACAGCAGGCTTGGCAATGCCAGCATAATATCAACGATACGCATGATGATAATATCCACGATGCCACCGAAATAACCTGCCAGCACCCCCAGTACAACTCCCATTAATAGGGATAACACCACAACCAGACATCCCACCAGCAGTGAAAGCCGGGCGCCATACATCAGACGCGAAAGTAAATCACGACCGACATCATCAGTACCAAGAATAAACTGCCAGCTTCCCCCTTCCTGCCATACCGGCGGAGTCAACAAGGAACCACGGAACTGCTCCGCCGCACCATGCGGCGCGAGTACCCCTGCTAACAAAGCAATCAACAACATCAGCACAATATAAACCAAGCCAGCAACCGCCCCCTTATTGCGCTTAAAGTAATACCAGAACTCCTGCATCGGCGTCATAATCTTAGGCGCACTGTTTGCAGGCTCAGTCACTTGAGACATAATGCGCTCCCTATTTCTTATGACGGATACGCGGGTTAACCACGCCGTACAGCACATCAACCACTAAATTAACCAAGATAATCATGATCGCCACCAGCAACACCCCTCCCTGAACCACCGGATAATCCCGGCGTTGAAGGGCATCGATCAGCCAGCGTCCAAGCCCCGGCCAGGAGAAAATGGTTTCAGTCAGAATGGCCCCCGCCAGCATGATACCCACCTGCAAGCCGATAACAGTCACAACCGGCAGCAACGCATTGCGCAGTGCATGAACCACAATCACACGGATGCGGCTCAAGCCTTTGGCACGGGCGGTGCGGATATAATCTTCACCCAATACTTCCAACATAGAAGAGCGGGTCATACGGACAATCACCGCCAGTGGAATTGTCCCCAGGACAATGGCAGGCAAGATCATATGCATTACGGCATCTTTGAAATCACCTTCTTCACCCCAGAATAGGGTGTCGATCAGCATAAAGCCCGTCAGTGGATAACTGTCATCAAGGAAAATACTGTCACTTATCCTCCCGGATACCGGTGTCAGATCCAACTGGACAGAAACCAGCATGATCAACATGATCCCCCACCAGAATATCGGCATGGAGTATCCGGTCAGGGAAAGACCTATCGCAGTATGATCAAAAACCGATCCACGCTTTACCGCCGCCAGTACACCAACCGGAATACCAACCGCAATAGCAAACAGCATGGCGCATATCCCCAGTTCAAGAGTTGCCTGGAAACGGGGAACAAATTCTTCCCACACCGAGATACGGCTTTTCATCGAAATGCCGAGATCTCCTTGTAATACATTGCCTACATAATGAAAATATTGCTGCCAGAGTGGCTTATCCAGCCCCATTTCAGCCATTAACTGAGCGTAGCGTTCAGCCGATATTCCACGTTCCCCAGCCATAATGGTCACCGGGTCTCCGGGGATCATATGGACAAAAGCAAAAGTCAGCAAAGTAATGCCAATAAACGTTGGGATCACTAATCCCAGACGTCGGAGTATGAACTGCAACATATCCCGAACTCTCTTTTTTTAAATGCCGGTTACAGCTCTCAGGCCGTTTGGCTTGATAAGGGGGAGGACTTTCCCCCTTCGGCTCACAACTCAATGAACATCTTGCCCCTACTTGTTTGTCAGCCTTTCCCCGGCGATGACTGATAGCCGGGGAGAAGTCGCCATCTCCGTTAAAAAATCAGGAAGATGGCATATCACAACCGAGTAAAAACATGATTATTCAAGAGATACGTCGCTAAAAATATGCCTGCCCAGAGGATCAACGACATAACCTTTGACCTCTTTACGAACCGGTTCATAAACTGTGGAGTGAGCGATAATCAGCGCCGGAACCTGTTCGTGCATCACAGCCTGAGCCTGTTTATAAAGCTCAACGCGTTTAGCATACTCAGAAGCGATTCGTGCTGGCTGAATGACATCTTCAAATGGCTTGTAACACCATTTAGAGTAGTTAGAGCCTCGTTCTTTGGCCGCACAACTAAACAAAGTTGCGAAGAAGTTATCCGGATCACCATTGTCACCGGTCCAACCCATCATCACAATCTGATGCTCACCATCTTTAGCCCGCTTTAGGTATTCACCCCATTCATAGCTGACAATTTTGGCCTTAACACCAATTTTTGCCCAGTCAGCTTGAACCATTTCAGCCATACGGCGGGCATTCGGGTTATACGGTCGTTGTACTGGCATTGCCCACAGGTCGATAGTAAAACCATCGCTCATCCCCGCTTCCTTCAGTAACTGCTTCGCTTTTTCCGGAGAGTACGAGTAATCTTTAAGATCATTGTCGTAACTCCACATGGTTGGTGGGATCAGGTTTTTGGCTTTCTGACCAGCCCCCTGATAAACCGCATCAATGATAGCGTCTTTATTGACAGCCATTGCCAGCGCTTGACGAACTTTGACGTTATCCAATGGCTTCTTGGTGACGTTGAAAGAAACATAACCGACATTCAGACCTGGCTGTTCCATCAAGACGATATCTTTATCCTTCTTCATGCGGGCAATATCCGCTGGATTTGGATATGACATGATCTGACATTCATTTTTCTGTAATTTTGCATAACGAACGGACGCATCAGGAGTAATAGAGAAAACTAGCCGGTCAACTTTGGCTTTATCTCCCCAGTACTCTTTGAAGGCTTTATACAGAATGCGAGAATCTTTCTGATATTGCAGCAACTGGAACGGGCCTGTACCAATTGGATTCAAATCGACTTTCTCCGGCGTACCGGCTTTCATCATCTTATCTGCATATTCGGCTGACAGAATAGAGGCAAAATCCATTCCTAAGTCAGCCAGGAATGGCGCTTCCGGGCGGCTCAGTTCAATCCGGACAGTATAATCATCTACTTTTTCAACCTTATTGATTATCTCACTCATACCCATGCCAATAAAATACTCATAGCTGCCGCCTGACACCTTGTTGTATGGGTGGTTGGTATCTTTTTGCCGCATGAAAGTATAGATCACATCATCAGCATTGAATTCTCGGCTTGGTTTGAACTCTTTGTTATCGTGCCACTTAACGCCTTTGCGCAGATGAAAAATGTAAACTTTACCGTCATCACTAATATCCCATTTTTCAGCCAGACTCGGGATAATTTCCGTTTTACCTGTTTTGAAATCAACCAAACGGTTATACAGTGGTCTTGAACTGGCATCATAAGTTGTACCAGCCGTGAACAGTTGTGGGTTAAATCCTTCTGGTGAGCCTTCAGAGCAGTAAACCAATGTTTTTGCCTGAACGCTGGCAGTGACGGCCAATGCAATTAAGCTGATCCCTAGCTTCAATAACCCTGTCTTTTTAGAGGAAGTTGTCATTCTCTTGCACTCCATTTGTGATGTTGTTGTGTACAGCCAGAACCTGAATTTTCTGTCAGGAACTACGCTGTTTGGGCTTGGTTTATTATTTTTCGGCTTACAATTAAACAACTGTTGTCCCCGGCGTCAATAAGATCTCAACAGATGTCATAAACAACAGAAAAACACAAAAGAAACCAATTATTAACATTGTTAGCACAAAAACATGACAATGCGCACATTTTATAGACAAAAAGACCATGAAAAGGCAATGGTTGCAGTATGAATAACTGTTAATCAATATGCGATATTTATGACCATACGATTAATTAATAAACGAATATTCCGATAGAAAAGATGATAAACGGCATAAAACGCTGTGTGCTGAATAAAACCGACACCGGAAAAGTGAATGGAATAAGTGTGATGCTAATAACATAATTCAATACACAAATAGGTTACCCATTTATTTAATTTTATATCCTCTGGTTTCATTAAATCATTAAATAGTGTATCTACAAACAAATGTACTCCAAATTGCCAGTATCTCATTAGCGACTTTTTTCTTTTTATACCCCATTAATACCCTTTTTCTTTTTTATCTTCCTAATACCAAGAATGGTTAATAAATCAACGATAACCAGAACTACAATCAGACTTTCAACAGAAAAAGCGATACGCGAATCAAGATATTGAAAACAGATCACAAAGATGGGTATTAACAATAGTAATAAAGAGACATGAAGTGGCATTAATAGCATTAATGCTGCCCCGCCATTTCCTGTCGAACAGTCAATTAGTGTCATGCCTTGCTGTATTTTACCTTCCTTCTCAAGAGTATTAACAATATGTAAGAACGTTCTGTCTTTGTGACTTCCTGTAGGGTTCCGATATTCACACTTCGAAAATACTCTATTACCGTTTATTTTTAATTTATCAATCTCGAGTAAAAGCTGTATTACCTATATCACTTAATTTCACGTTTATAGAAGATGACATTCATACACTATTATTATGTTTTTTCAAACAAGTAATTCAGTGGATACCATATATTTCTTAGATGAATAAATTAAACCTTATTTATCATAAAATTAATGCAATAAAGATAAGAACAAATATATTAAACATCATTGATAGTTAGTAGGCGTTATTTTATTATTTAGCTATTATTAGCGTGGATATAATCTTTCTACAGGGATCAATGGTAAGCAAGAAATGGAAATATTATCAGCCCATTCAGCGTTGTTATACAAGAATTCAGCATCATTTACTGTTCAAGGTGAAACCCCTCGTTGTAACCAAATTATTCAGAGAGGTGATCATGCGCTAGTAGGGATAAGCCCCTTTAACTCGCGTTTTTCAAAGGACTATGTTGTAGACCTTATTCAGTGGTCACGTCATTATTTCCGACAAGTCGACATATTGTTACCTTGTGAACGTGAAGCTTCACGCCTTTTAGTTGCTAGTGGAACTGAGGATGATAAAGCTATCAAGAAAACGCAACGTGAAATTAAACGTCATGTACGTCGCCTTGACGATATTATTTCTATAGCAACACTAAAAAGTAAGCAAATCAGAATCATTCAATTTAGCGACTTTGCACTAAACCATGATTACCAATCTCTTAAAACACAAGTTGAAAACGCTTTCAATGAATCAAAACCTTTTAAAAAAAGCTGCCTTGATATGTCTTTTCAAGCCATAAAAGGGAGACTAAAAGGTATTGGACAATACTTTGATCAAATTGACCTACAATGTATATAAAGCGTTGCCATATATTTTCGCTGAAATTCCCTTTTATCTCAATCCCCCTCGATTACTTGGAGTAAAACACTCTACATTGCTCTATCACCGCCCTTGGCCAATCGGAAAAGGGTTATTTAATGGTAGTTATCCTATACAAGTAGGAGATAAACAAAGTTACGGAATTGTCACTCAATTAGTTTGATGAGATAGCAGCAGTGTTTAAAATCAATAGATTCTTAGTCGTCAATATCATTAGAAAGGAAGCAAAATAATGGCTAAACTAAGTTCTTTCAACATTCACGCTCCCAAATTTATAAAAAACCCTTACGATTTTTACGATACCTTGCATCGACAAGATTTAGTGTATTTTGACCAATCCCAAAATAGCTACTTTATCGGCAAATATGAGGATGTTGACGCTATTTTAAAATCCCCAATTTTCAATACGCGGCCATTAACTGAACGTGCGGAACCTGTTATGGGAGATCGAGTTCTTATTCAAATGGAGGGTGAAGAACACGCATGTAAACGAAAACTCATGATGCAAGGTCTTTCAAGAGATCATTTTAATCGTTATCACAAACCCATGATTCGAAAGATTACTGAAGATCTGCTACAACCTTATATAGCAAAAGGAAATATAGATATTGTTAATGACTTTGGTCGAGATTACACCATATTAGTTACATTAGGTATTCTTGGACTTCCAAGTGATAACTATCGTGACATGTCTGAATGGCACAAGGGTATCACCAATTTCATTACCCAGTTTGACCAAACAGAATCAGAAAAAATACACAGTCTTGAATGTAGCCAGAAATTGATTCGCTTACTAAATCCTATAATAGATCAAAGACGGTGTAATCCCTGTGGGGACTTTATATCGATACTTTGTGGTGATAATGGGCAAGATACAGGGATGTCTACAAGTGAAATTACAGCATTATGTTTAAATATTCTATTAGCTGCCACAGAACCTGCCGATAAGATATTAGCAATGATGCTTAATCACTTAATATCTAATCCGAATATGCTTGATGCAGTGGTTAAAGATCGCAGTCTAATTCGAGATGCATTTGAAGAAACTTTGCGTCTGACGTCACCCGTACAACTAACTCCAAGAGAAGCGGGTGAAAACGTCACTATTTCTGGTATTGATATCCCTAAAGGTGCTCTAGTATTTTGTATGATTGGTGCAGCTAATCGCGATCCATCAGTTTTTTACAAACCAAATAAATTTGATCTATACCCGTAATCATTGAAGATGCTTGATTTTATCTGAAATGGAGATCATTATCCTCGCTATGAAAATATTTATTACATCAGAACAAAAAATCAAACTTGAACGTCTTCACGACACCACTCGTGATGGTCAAGTACGAGACAGAATAAAAGCTATCCTTCTGGCTTCTGAAGGCTGGAGTTCTGTGATGATAGCCCAGGCATTGCGACTCCATCAGACCACCGTTGACCGCCATATCAGTGATTACCTCAATCAGGGGAAACTTAAATCTGATAATGGGGGGTCTGATAGTTTACTTTCTCGAGAGCAAACTGACCTTTTAATCAACCACTTATCTCAAAATCTTTTCCATCACACCCATGAAATCGTGGCCTATGTTACTCAGCTCTGGAATATGACCTTTAGCATTCCAGGCATGAATAAATAGCTACACCGTCAGGGTTTTTCTTATAAAAAACCTTGTGGTGTCCCTCATAAATTTGAGGCAGAAAAACAGAGACAATTTATTGAATATTATGAAAATTTTAAAGTCA
>NZ_JBHFKZ010000077.1:0-13222 GCF_042879375.1 Photorhabdus sp. RM323S | reverse complement strand
GGTCAGGCTGTTCCTATCCACTTAGATTCTGAGTTGACCACTGCCCTCAAACATCTAAGCCAACAGCACGGTGTCACGCTATTTATGACATTGCTGTCAGCCTGGGCCGTCGTCTTATCGCGTCTGTCCGGTCAGGAGGATATCATTATCGGCACCCCCAGCGCCGGGCGCAGCCGGCAGGAAGTAGAGCCGCTGATAGGCTTTTTTGTCAATACATTGGCATTGCGGATGGCTGTTTCGGGTGAATTAACAGGGGGGGAATTACTGGAACAAACCCGACAGACGGTATTAATGGCACAGGCGCATCAGGATCTGCCGTTTGAGCAGGTGGTGGAAATCGTACAACCGCCACGCCGGCTGGCGCATACCCCGTTGTTCCAGGTGATGTTTACCTGGCAGAACAATGAACACACTGACTGGGTATTGCCAGGACTGACCGCCACACCGGTTGATCAGGCTTTTGACGCCGTTGATACCGTTAAGTTTGATCTCGAACTGGAACTGTATGAGGAAGCCGACGGGATTAGTGGGGTACTGAATTATAGTACATCCTTGTTTGATCGACCCACCATCGAGCGGCACAGGGGTTATTTGCAGACCGCGCTGCAAGCGATGGTGGCAAATGCCCAACAGAAGGTGGGTGAAATGGATATTCTGGCCCCGGCAGAGCGCCGGTTATTGCTGGAAACGTGGAATGTAACGAAAACACCGTATCCTGAAGCGTTATGTGTCCATCAGTTATTTGAACAGCAGGCAGAGAAAACCCCGGATGCTATCGCCCTGGTGTATGAAGACCAGACCTTCAGTTATGCCGAATTAAATGCCCGAGCCAACCAGTTGGCCCATCAGTTGATTGAACTGGGTGTTGAACCGGAGCAACGGGTAGCGATTTGTGTGTCAAGGTCACCAGCAATGGTGGTTGGGGTATTAGCCATACTGAAATCGGGTGGGGCCTATGTGCCGCTCGATCCCATTTATCCGGCTGACCGGCTGGCGTATATGCTTGAAGACGCAGCGCCCGTTGTGGTACTGACCCAAACCGAGTGGGTTGACCGGCTAGCCAGTACTGTGCCCACTGTGGTATTAGATGTCCAATCAGCATTATTGATGTCACATTCCACCGGTAACCTAGATGCTCAGACGTTGGGACTGACATCACACCATTTGGCCTATGTAATCTACACCTCCGGCTCTACGGGACTGCCTAAAGGCGTGATGAACAGTCACCAAGCTTTGTGTAACCGCCTGTTATGGTTCGTCCGTGATATTGTAACGGCTCCATTGGTAGCGGCACTGAAAACCAACATCAGCTTTGTTGATTCCGTAACCGAGATGCTAGGCGTGTTGTTGTCCGGTGGTAAACTGGTCGTTTTCAGTGATCATGAAGTGAAAGATCTCGACTGTTTCAGTGATGGTTTACGCCGCTTTGGAGTCAATTATCTGGTGGTGGTGCCTTCGCTGTTAAAACACTTAATTCAAAGCCATAGCGATGAGTTGAAATCCATTAGGACGTTGGTTTGCAGCGGAGAACGGCTGGCTCCTGAACTGGCCCGACAAGTTGTGACGGATTATCCCTGGCTCCGTCTGTTAAATTTCTATGGTTCATCCGAAGTCAATGGTGATGCTACCTGGTATGAATACAATGTTCATGCCGGGATACCGGAAGTATCAGTGATTGGCAGACCAATTGCCAATACCCAAACCTATATTCTCGATCCTATTGGGCAACCTGTCCCTCTTGGCGTAGTCGGAGAAATTTATATCGCCGGTGCTGGCGTGGCTCGCGGTTACCTAAATCGCCCTGACTTAACTGCTGAACGTTTCCTTAATGATCCATTTAGTGACAAACCGGATGCGCGGATGTACCGCACCGGGGATTTAGCGCACTACCTGCCGGACGGCAACCTGGAATTTCTGGGGCGTAATGACCAGCAGGTGAAAATCCGTGGCTTCCGCATTGAACCGGGGGAAATTGAAGTGCGGTTGGCAGAATACCCGGCAGTGCATGGATCGGCGGTGCTGGCACTGGATGACAGGACGGAGAAACGGTTGGTGGCTTATGTAGTGGCGGATGCGGAAGAGGGGCTGGTGAATAGCCTGCGAGCGCACCTGAGTGCGGTGTTACCGGATTATATGGTGCCGGCGGCGTTTGTGCGTCTGGACGACTTCCCGTTGACACCGAATGGCAAGTTGGATCGACGGATATTGCCAGCACCGGATAGCGAAGCATTTGCCCGTCAACACTATGAGGTGCCGCAAGGGGAAACCGAAACGGTGTTGGCGGCGATTTGGCGTGAACTGCTGGGAATTGAACGAATCAGCCGGCATGACAATTTCTTTGCCTTGGGTGGACATTCACTGTTAGCGGTGCGAATGATGAATATTGCTGCTGGGCAGGGCTTGAGTTTCACGTTAAATATCCTGTTCCAGTTCCCAGTGTTGGCGGAACTGGCGGCAAAAATCACCTCAGATCCTTTATTTAAACCGCAAAGTGGAGCCATATCAGTACGGCCTGGCGGAACAGGGTTGCCGCTATTCTTCGTTCCTAGTGGTATGGGAGATTATTCGTATGTTTTCGGGCTGTCTCAGCATATCTCATTGGGTTACCCGATTTATGCGTTGCCCTGGCCTTCCATCAATGGAGAACCGATGTCAACGATGGAAGAATTAGCAGCCAGAATGGTTACTTTGATGAAAACCATTCAACCCACAGGTCCATACCGAATAGGGGGGTATTCTTCCGGCGGTATATTAGCCTATGCGATTGCTCAGCAGCTTTTGAATGCTAGTGAGCAGGTTAATTTCTTGGGGGTGATTGATACGCTAGCGCCTCATTATTTAGGGAAAGAAACCATGCAACTCAAATATCATTTCTTTACTGAACTCGCTCGACAGTCAGGAGGAGATCACCCAGAAGAGATATCGGTGTTGTACCAGAGCGTTGAGGCGTTGAATTTGGTGCAGTTTATTGAAGCAGCACAAGAATTAGCGTTATATCCGGCAAATCTATGTGCTGATGTGGTTGCAAAACGTTGGGAACAAATTGCACATTATGCGCAAATAGTGACGAATTATGAGCCGACAGCATTGGAAATAACATTGCATCAATTCTATGCGATAGAACCTTCTCCCATTATTTCTTTTATGATGGATGAAATATCCGAACCTGTGAACATAGAACCGTCGTTAGGTTGGGCACGAATAATGCCTAGTGCTTTACTTCACTTGATTGCTGTTTCGGGTAATCATTTTAGTCTGTTAGAGGATAATGAGCATAAAATTGCTTTAGCTGAAGCTCTAAATAGAACGTTGTTAATCAGCAGTGGTACAGAGTCAGTATGATATTAATATAACCCGAGTTCTGTTTATGCCGTCACTAAGTAATTTTCTTCTGAAATAGGAAATTTTAGTGACGGTTTCTTCTTTTTCAAACAATAAGTAATGAGCCCGCTTGAAAGTAATACGTAATACTCCGGTCATCTCACCTTGTTCTTCCCCTCCGGTCCATGCACGCTACTGCTTCCTTTCTTTATTTGGAGACTGACACCATGAGCTGTAGCCGATATACCCCGGAGCAAAAACAACACCATGTGACCCAATGGCGCTACAGTGGCCTGACCCGAAAACAGTATTGTGAACAGCATCAGCTGAGTTTTTCCTCTTTCCGCGACTGGATTGCCGACAGTCACAAAATACGCCAGCCTCTCAGCCAGACGCTGCCCGCCATCTTGCCGGTTTCACTCCAGCCTGACGACGTGCGCACCGTCACCCTGCATATCCCAGACGGGTATGCCATCTCCTGTCTATTGACGCTGTTGCCTGACGTGATACGGGTACTGGCCCGATGCTGAAACTGCAACAGCTCTTTCTGGTGCGAGAGCCCGTCGACATGCGTCGGGGCATTGATGCCCTGACTCAACACCTTGAGGGACTGAATTTACGCTGGCAGGACGAGGCCGCTTTTGTCTTCTGTAACAAGGCCCGCTCCCGTCTCAAGGTGTTACGCTGGGACCGACACGGTGTCTGGTTGTGTACCCGCCGTCTGCACCGGGTCCATTTTGTCTGGCCGAAGCAGGGCGAACGTAGCTGGGTGATGACGCCCGCCCAGTTTGACTGGCTCATCCGTGGCATTCACTGGCAACAGGTCGAGGGATATGACCTGTCCGGCTGGCGAAGCTAATTCCATTACCCCAGTCACACTTTTACCGGATAACGGCGGGGAATTATCCGGTACACTGTCGGTATGACGCTCAATGACTTAATGGCGCTGGATGACCCCGGGCAATTTCGGGTGCGGGCACTGGCGCTGCTTCAACAACAACGCGACTACATTCACCAGCTGGAAGAGGCCCTGAAACAGGCGCAACGCTGGCGTTTCGGCGCACACAGCGAAACCCTGCCAGTGGGTGCCAAACGGAGTCAGTTCGAGGAGGATGCCGATACCGATATCGCGGTGCTGGAAACCCAGCTGTCACGCCTGCATATCAAGGAAAACGCGCCCCCGGCCCAGCCTTTACCGGCGACTTTACCCCGTGAAGATATCCGGTTGGCGCCGGAGACAGAGAGCTGCCAGGATTGCGGTCATGTCCTGCGCTTTTTGCGAGATGAAGTCAGTGAGCGGCTGGAATATTGCCCCGCGACGTTTTTTGTCCGGCGTTATGTCTGTCCACAGTACAGCTGTGCGGCCTGCCAGCGAATTCATGCCAAAGCCCAGCCCGCCCGGCTGATTGAAAAGGGCATTCCGGAGCCGGGGTTGCTGGCTCAGGTAGTGGTTGCCAAATATTGTGACCCCCTGCCGCTCTACCGTCAGCAACAAATCTATGCCCGCAGCGGCGTGACCCTGGCCCGCAGCACCCTATCGGACTGGGTGGGGCAGGTGGCTGTGGCGTTGCAACCGTTGGCCGATGCCCTGAAGCAGACACTGCTGACATCCCCCGTGCTGCATGACGATGAGACCCCGTTGCCGATACTGGCCCCGGGAAAAGGCCAGACCCAGCGTGCCTATTTGTGGACGTCTGTCACCGGCCCCGATAGCTCGCCGGAAGTCGTGTACTATGAGCTGCATCCCGGCCGCAGTGGCCGTTATGCACAGAGTCTGCTGAAAGATTGGTCGGGCGGCACGTTGGTGACGGATGATTATGCCGGTTACAACGCGCTGCATGCCCGGGCGGATATCACCGGGGATGAAAATACGCACCAGGTAACTAAAATAGGCTGGGTGGTTAAGATAGCAGCAAAAACAAGGTGTTATATTATAGTGCAAAAAATAGACCAGTGTTATCATTGTGTTGCAAATTGTATAAAAAACAGATTAATATTAATTATTTAATAACCAATGCTAATAATTTAATTTTTTGTTTTAATTTCAGAATGAAACTACATCGAAATGTGACATTTATCGTTAATTAGTGATTGGGTATTACCTTTTATGATTAGGTTAGATGATGACTTTTAGCTCAGTTGGCAGAACAGGCGCTATGTTATTGCGGATTTATCTATGCCAGTTTTGCTTTTTGTTAACTGTTCGGCCTGTCATTGTGCTCACTTTTTGAAGAGCATAAATGATTATTCTATGCGGTATGAAAAGCTTTCTTGACGTTGAGATGGACCTTGATTAATTTAAGGTAGTATTCGTTGTCGCATAAGCGATCGTTAATGTTCCCGCAGTCTGAGAGGAACGCCTTCGGGTGACTGATTTCAATGCCATTGTAGCCTGAGAGGTGGCGTCTTCGGACGGTAAATCCGTTTATCCTTTGAAAACGGGTATCACTAACGATAGTGATGAAGGTGCAATTTCACAGACACTTTGCTGACTTGTCAGTATCATCAGACAACAACCTACGGGTTGATTTTGCTTTCTACGCTTGCCTGGGTGGTTT
The DNA here is from genome assembly GCF_042879375.1 of Photorhabdus sp. RM323S. NCBI lineage: Bacteria > Pseudomonadati > Pseudomonadota > Gammaproteobacteria > Enterobacterales > Morganellaceae > Photorhabdus > Photorhabdus sp. RM323S. The sequence goes on along the minus strand of NZ_JBHFKZ010000077.1, from coordinate 7,343 downwards.
CGTTCAGCAGTCTGGATGACTGTTGCCAGATTTGACAGGTTATTGGGTATCTTGCAGACAACGCATTGGGTCCAGAAGAAACGGGCGGCGTCACTTGTTGGCGTGATAACGAAAACCAAGTGACGCTGCCAGCGTACAACCTGCCAAGCCACGTAATACAAGCTTTCCCCACGTCTCCTACCGTCTGATCGACACGTAGTACATTGGTCAGGATAGTTTGAAGACTGCCACTTACCCTAACGTCTTGAGTGAAAAACAATCATGTTGACGTTTTATATTCAGAAGAAGGAGAACAATCGACTCGGTATTGATGGCGACGTCAGTGAAAACTGGCGTTGGAGGTAGTCTGACAACAGTCAGGACGGTGTAAACTGCGAACAGCTCAGAGAGCTGGGGTGCCTCGTAAGAACTCAACATTTCGCCACCCCGATACACAGATATCAGTCGAGCCGCAGGAAGCGCAAATCAAACCGTGCCGTTGGGGTTGAGAGATGACATTCAGAATACCGTTTTGTATTGCTTGCATTCGTCAGGTTGCAAGCGGTGGTGTCGTGTGGGTTAAAAAGGAAATTGTTTGAATGTCAAAGTTGAGTAAACAGTTAGTGACATTGGCTCGTCAGGCTGGCGGCAGTTTTAAAACCGTTTCAGACAGAATGAAAATAGCCAAACGTCTGGCAGAAAGCATGGCGATATTAAATATTCAAATCCGTGATATTAAGAATATGAAAATTAATCATATTGAAAAATATATTGATAGCCGAAAGTCAGAGAATATTTCAAAGCGCACGTTACAAAATGAGATGGCGGCTGTTCGGGCGATATTCGCTATGGCGGGAAGATCTCAATTAGCTAACCCTCATCACAAACGGTTAAGTAATCATGCGCTCGGATTATCTGGCGCCAGCCGGGAGGGGACTAAGATGGCGATTTCGGATGAGCGTTATCACACGACGCTTGTTTTGGTCCGGGGGAAAGATGAAGGGGTAGCTGCGGCTATGCAACTTTCTCGTTATCTGGGACTGCGAACGGAAGAAGCGGTTCAGGCGGCAAAGTCATTAAAAACGTGGGAAAAAGCCTTATTGCGTGGGGATGAAAGAGTGAGGGTGGTGTTTGGTACAAAAGGGGGACGTCCCCGTGATACGACGGTGGTTGATCGGGATAAAGTGATCCAGGCAGTCAGGACGGCAATAAAGTATGCCAATAAAAATCAGGGGCGTTTGATTGATAAGCCGAATTTACATTCGGCCATTGATCGTTACCGGAATATCGTCAGGGAAGCGGGGTTAACCGGAAAGTCTTCGCCACACAGTTTGCGTTATGCTTATGCTGTTGAGGCCATAAATTATCATCTGTCGAAAGGATTCAGTCGAAAAGAAGCGGAAGCGATGGTTTCGATGGACTTAGGGCATGGTGACGGGCGAGGGCATTATGTTGCCCGTGTGTATAATAGACAGGGTGGCCATGATTAATCTGTTTTTGGATTTAGCTTGAATAAGAAAAGTATTCTGTTTAGCATAGATTGGCTTATTTGTTGTTTTTGAACAACTGTCAATGTTCTTGCAGTTTGAGAGGAACGCTTTCGGGTGACTGCTCTTAATGTCAGGGGGTCTGAGACTGACGCTTTCGAGTGACCTGTAATGCCACTGTAGCCTGCAAAGTGGCGCCTTTGGGCGGTACACCCGTTTATCCTTTGAAAACGGGTATCACTCATCAGTGATGAAGGTGCAATTTTACTGACCCAGTGGAGGCGTTTAGTTTCCCGATGGCTGACAATCCTCCTCAGTAATCAGGTGGATTGCTAATAGGAAATATAAAATGCGGCTTTGAGACTCACGAGTCTGTCCGTACAAGCGAACCACGTATAGGAAACCTGTTTGACCCCTGTTGACAGCAGTGATGATGATTACTGCGGTGACTGGCGTCATGAGATTTTCTACCTGCCGGATAAGCGGTTAATACCGTGATACCCATTCTGACTACCACCCTGACGGGGAAGACTTTTCCCTGATACAGGGAGAGTGTTCCTCGTTTTTTTCATTCGAGGAAATATTATGCAAACTTTATCGTTATCAACGGAAATATCGGTGAAATCTGTCCGGTTTGAAGAATTGTTTTCGACACAAAGCTGGCCTGAGGCGTTGTTAAAGAAAATGTTTTTTCGCCGGGCCATGCGGTTATGTCCCGGGTATCAGGGCGATTTCTGGGAGGGCCGTGTTTTGTCAAATGGCATTTTTTATGCCGTTCCGACGTTTCAACAACAATACCGTGTGTTTGTTGAGGATAATGGTTTTGAGGGGATCATGTCAGCGGAGGCTTTTGGCATCACGGTGACGCTATTCTCTCTGTATGAACTGGCCGATTTCAGTGAGCAGGACGACGATATTAAAGCCTTTCATGCTTTGTATGGTTATGCTCGTGGGCATTCAGAAGCTAAAAAAATACTCGCGGCTATTGATTAAATATTATCTGCTTATTCGAACTGAATTTTTATTTAACCCAAGTGAGGCGTGTTTCCCGGGTTGGCGATAACAGGGCCAGTTCCCGTATCTTAAAGGCGTCCTGATAAGGATTGACCTGACGGATTGATTCACTTTGTATGATGTTCTTGACGGACATCTTTTTTCACTTCCCGGGGCTTGTCCCGGTCAAGGGCGGGTTTCCGGTAACAGGAGCTGTTAATGCCTGCTTTTCATTCACCTTCTGATCCGACAATCCTGCCGGCTTCAGAGACATTAACCCCGAAACAACGCTCACTTATCCGCGATTTGATCCGTGATGAGCGTGACTACCGAGATCGTGAAGCACTCCTTAAACTTTTGGGCATGATAACGCTGTTCAAAATTGCGGGGATCCTGACGTTAGGTGTGCTGTTGCTGGTTTTCCAGTTGTTATGGGGATAAAGGAGACGAACGATGTTAATGATCTTTGTGACAGTACTTTGGCGCGTGATTCGTTGGATTTCGCTGTCATTTTACCATGTTATGTCCCGGCTATTACGTCGAAGACAGGTGAGACTACCGGCAGCTCATACGCGAAGACACACGGTGTATGCCGGTAAATGGCAACTTTCTGATGACGCGAAGTCGTGCGGGAGACCGGTGGTGGTCAGAGATAGACACAGCTACAAACCGGGTGTGGAGTTGCTGTATTTCGGTGAGGAGAGTTCGGAGCCGTTTTATGGCGAGCGGTACCTTATCGACGAAACGGAAGCGGTGGATTCGGCGCAACAGATGCTCACGCGTCTGTTGAGACAGCGTAGTTTGTCAAAGGTTTATGATGAGGCTGCATAATGGTCAATGAGACGTTGACTGCCGTTACCCGGTCGGTGATGCCGGCTGTGGCGATTGAAGAGCCAGTCTGGCTGCGAATGGTAAGTTATCCGTCTGCGCCGGAATATGAAACCGAACGGTTTCATCAACTGATTTACCAGGCGTTCAAAGCCTGGTCGGCAGCAAAGCCGGGAACGTGTGAGGTGACGTTTGGTTTTTTCTGTTTGCCGCACGACGGCGACATGAAGGCCCCCTTATGGCAAGCGCTGCGGCTTAAACATGAATCTGATCGGTTGCTGATTGCGTTGGACGCCTAATTTATTGACCACCCTGACGGGGAAACCCGTGAGGGTTAACGCCGTCAGTCATTTTTTTACAACAGGAGTTAACCCTATGAGTACCATGACGACGAAAGAACACAGTCGGGAACCGTCCCAGGCCCTGTCAGTGCAGGCGCTGGCTGAACCGGAGATATTCAGAAAAACCCGTAGCCGGTTTAATCAGTGGCTGCAGGCGCAATTCGACAATCACTATCACACGCTGAGAAATCATGGTTATCGCTGTTTTCTTGCTCGTCATCATCCGACCGAGCTTGAGCGTTACGATGAGGCTTGTGAAGCCTTACGGCGTGAGGAATTTCACCGGTTCAGTGAGTTGCAGACGCTGGGGCTGTTCCTGTATCAACAGGTTCAGCTAAAGGAGAAAAAACTCAGGCAGCGTCGTCGCTGGCTGTTGACCGGGATAGCATTGACGTCGCTGGTGACAGGCGTGTGTTTGATGCTTCACGCTTACGAAGTTGACTTGTCAGCAGTTTATCACTGGCTGACTGCGTTACCGGCCAAAATAGCACATTATTTCATGCGCTAATTATTTATCCCCCGGGGAGAGACGACTCCCTGTGGACGGGTCTCTTCCTTAATTTTAGACAGGAAAGATGATGACCCTTTCTTACCTACCGGATGATATCTGCCGGTTAATCACCCGACGTCTTACAGACAGCCTGGAAAGTGGATGGGCGCTCTGGCGGCAGCCCTGGCAAGCGGCCAGTGAGTACGGTTTGCCGCAGCATGCGCTGACCGGACAACCGTTTAGCGGTATCAATGTGTTGTTGCTCTGGCAAACTATGTTGCAGCGGCAGTTGATATCTAACCGCTGGTTAACCGGTGATGATTTAAGAGCGTTAGGCGGATGGGTGGCCAAAGGTGAAAAACCGACAACCATCGTCCGTTACCGGCCTTCAATGTCGCTGATACGTGTCATTAATCTGGAACAATGTGAAGGACTGCCGACAGAACTTCAACCCGGTTGTCCTTTACCTCCGCGTCCGGCTCCCGGTTTTACCGCTGTTCAGCAACTGGTGACGGCCAGTGGGATCCCGGTGGTTCATCGGTCGGGCATCGTGCCCGTTTACCGACCATTGCATGACCGTATTGAGCTGCCTGTCCGGCGGGACTACGTTGAAGATTCACAATACTGGCATGACTTGTTGCATCAACTGGTTTATGCCACTGGCCATCCGTCCCGGTTAAACCGCTTTGGCCTGACAACCCAAAGTGAGTTAGATGAAGCTCGGGAACAAGGGGTGACAGCATTGGGCGCGGCGTTTGTGGCGGCATTAACCGGTGTCCGGGGTAACCCGGTCTATCCTGATAATACAGTACATTGGGAACACGCTTTGGGTTCAGATCCGTGGTGGTTATTTCAGGTGGCTAATGATGCCCGCCGTGCCATGGATTATTTGCAAGACCGGAGACAGCAGTTACCGACCCAGGTGGAATTGTGGCAGCAGATGGCTACTGTGTTGCTCAGTGAGCACTATGGTCTGCCGCTGAATGACACCATGCTGGAATATGATGAGGTGGTTCAGCGCCATATTGATCAGGGTATCACGCCGCTGATGGCTGTCAGTGCTTTAGCCCGAATATATCACTGGGAACGGCATGACCAGCCAGAAGGCAGGTTGTTCCCGGAAGAGTTGGGGCAGGCCAGCGAGGCATTGGCGTTATTCGCCAGCCAGCCATCGTATCTGAACTATGCTCGGATCCCGGTGGCAGAACCCGCGGATACTGGCGAGCCGGACAGATCATCACACGCTGAGGAGTTGTTGTTACCGCCGGTGGCGTCTGACCGTGGCTATGCGGATGAAGATAATGATCCGTCTGACGATAACGTTGTGGCGCTGCCATTAGCGGCAACTTACCGGGAACCGAATCCACATAAACAGGCTTTTATCAGACTGTTTAACCAGATTGCGCCCTATGAAAACCGCTGGCAGGTGTTCTGTGATTTTGTGCATATGGCAGCCTGTTCATTGTATAACGCGCTGTTGCAAAATGAGGAATTTGAAGCGGACTATATGCAGCGGGTTAAACGTTATTCCCGTGAAGATGCCTTCCGGCTGAGTCGTTTGCTGAGTGAAGTTATTATGGGACTGGAGTATGAAGTCGGTGATTTTCTGGGGGCTATTTTCATGGCGCTGGAACTAGGTCATGACCAGGCTGGTCAGTATTTTACGCCGTTTCCTGTCAGCCATATGATGGCCAGAATGCAGTTCGCTGAAGGCTTGACGAAGCTGGGATCCGGAGAGCATGAATATATCACGGTGTCTGACCCGGCTTGTGGCGCCGGCGGGATGATTATTGCGATGCATCAGGCCCTGCTGGAAGCGGGGTTTAATCCTCAGCAGCAGATGTTGGCGTTTTGTGTCGATATCGACCCGGTTGCCGCGATGATGACGTATATCCAACTGTCGTTGCTGGGTATCCCGGCCGTGGTCACGGTAGGCGATTCACTCACTCATGTCATGTCTCAGCAAATGGTGACGCCAATGTACCATTTAGGCTTCTGGCAGTTCAAACGTCAGCGTCAGGAAGCTGAAGACGAAATAGTGATGCGCAAGGCTGGCTGACATACCTCTTTAATTCAAAGTCACCATTGGGTGGCATCACATTAACCCGATAGGGGATATCCCCTACAGGGGGAACCCCGTCAATCACGAGATTTCCCTTATGTCTTTATTACGTTTTTATATTCGGCATCAATTCGCAGAGCGAATGGGGCTGGAGCTGGATGACGACGCTATTTTCTATCTGTTTCATGAGAGCCAGGGAGATTACGTCAATACCCATATAAAGTTTACCAAAGCGTTACTTTTGCCCATCATGACTCATCTTTTGGACAGTTTGTCTGAGGATCCGGCAAACCGGGCCAGATGCAGAAATAGTGAGCGTATCCTGACGTTATGGATACGGGGAATGGATGCGATAGCGCATGTTTATCAGGATCCGATGCTGATGCCTTATACCCATCCGGACAGCAGTGGTCGTGTGGATACCCTTATCCGGCCGGATACAACCGTTTTGCTGAATATGTCGGCGGAGGAGTTTCTCCGTCTGACGGCGCAGGATAACCTGCCGGAGGAGGAACAAATCACGCTGGAACAGTTCAGTAAAACGCAACAGTACTGGACACGTTTTATGGACTATTTGGATAAGCAGTTGACAAAAACGTGTCTGTATTGTTTTGAACGTTTGGGCCAATTTCTGCGTAACTTACAGGTTGAGCCCCGTTTAATACGGCGTTTTTCCTCCGCTATCGGTTACATCGATGTATTAATGGGGCCACAGGATTTGCACAATATTGAGGCAGAGGAATTTGAGTCAGGGTATCTCGAAGACTATATCGATGCGGTCTCCGATGGATTTATGACACCCGTCCAGTTTCGGGTTGATGTGGTATACAAAAATGATCGTGTGATAGAGAGTTTTCGATCAGATGTAGACATTGAAGATGTTAACAACCCAACACTCAGAGATTATCGGGAGGTGGTGGATGAGGCAATCACCTGGGTACATGAGCAGTTTGTGCTGAAAACCCGTTCAGTGAGTCTGTCTTTGCCAGTACAGAGGCTGGCAGCATAACTAAAATTTAACCCATTGGGGGAAATGTTCCCTCAATGGGAACGTTTCTCCTCAGGAGAACGACGATGCTACTTTTTAAGGCTAAAGACCTGAAACCCGTGTTTCGGGAAGCGATAGCCCATCAGTGTGACGTGTTGCTGGTCAAAGATCAGGG
>NZ_JBHFKZ010000076.1:0-14192 GCF_042879375.1 Photorhabdus sp. RM323S | reverse complement strand
TTAAGTGGAAACCCTCAGCGCAAGCTGGGGGTTTTTGCGTTTCAGGGGATGATTTTATTGACTGACTGACCCCAGTTTTTTATCTGATGGATATGCCGCTTTGGCAACCGGTAGCCCATCAGTATGTTAATAATCAAAATACATTACAGTTATAGCAACAAGTATATAAAAATAACTTAAACCAGTTTTTAGGCTTATAGAAAATTAGCAATACTATAAGTTTGACCAATTTTTATGGCCTTAGGTATGAGTAAATAACATTTTCAGGCAATATTACATCAATACTTTTTTATTTTTTTTAAATAAATCATGTAAATATATCTTATTCTGTTTGTTGTGAGAGTTTCTTAGTTGGAGGAAATATATTTTTTGGCATATAAAGTTTAATTTAAAGTGATGTGTAATCATGAAAATCTATTTATTCTCTTGTAAATCGACATTGAAAAATGTTTCAGTGTTAAGAATAAGTTTCATTATTTTAATTCCATTTGTATTGATTTAAGAAATAAGATTTAAAAGAGAAAACTCTATATTTTCTTACCTGGTAAGAATAGTGATATTTGTTATGCTGTATATAAAACTTTAAAGCAGCATATAATTGAGATGATATTTTACCGGTTAAAGAATATTTCTTAAATAGAATATTTAAACATTGTAGTTCGGATAGTCGTTGGATTAGTTTTCTTTACTTTTTAACTCCAAAAAGCAGATCCTGCATTTCATATCTTTGAAATGCTTATTTTTAAGCAGAACTAGAATTGATTAAATTAAAAAATCCCCTGAAGTTATTCGCAACAGGGGATTTAGAGAAAATAATCAGCTTTATCGATTCAATTATAGAATACGATTAATCAGCCTGTCTACTCGGATACGGCGTAAACGACGGATAAGTTTACGCACTTTGACTGGGTAAAGCTGGATACTGTCCAGTTCCTGATAATTACTGACAATCGTAGTATGAGTACGGATACAGTTTAGTTCTTTTGTCCGTTGTTCCTGCATTTCTTTATTAGGATCGTGGATAAGAATTGCATTTTCTAAATCCAGTCCCCAGGCACGAGGATTAAGATTATTTCCTGTAATCAATTGCCATTGATTATCTACCCACACACCTTTCAGATGGTAGCTATTATCACCATCTTTCCATAACCGTACAGTTAGTTGATCGCTATCTACATAACGCTGTAGTCTGCTGATAAAACGGCGCAGGTTGATTTCATATAGGTATGGCAATGCACCGATAATTTTAAATGGTTCTTCCGGTGGAATATAAAAATCGTTGGCAGTTTTATCGCCAACAATAATTTCCACTTGTTTACCCTGACGAAGCAGATGAACAATCAGTCGAACAATGATAGCTGGAAGGTTAAAATACGGAGTGCAAATAACCAGTTTTTGTTCTGTACTGGCGATAAGATGACTGATGGTTTTATTTAGCAGGTTTTTCTTCCCCAGACCGGCAAGTGGGGTGACAGATAATTCATCGTTCGTTGCCTGATTATTTATCTGATAAGTCGTGTATCGCAGAGAAAAGCGAAATTGACGGATCAACGGTTTAATTTCAGGGCTACGGGGACGATTCTTACAATTCAGTTTTTGTACAGCGTCTGTAGCGATAATGTAATTATCAACAAAGTGTTTCATTGTTTCTGCAAGTTTTGCATTATGAAGCAAGTGGTAGCGATCATAACGATATTTATCATGTTGGTGTAGATAAACATCATTAATACTCGCTCCGCTATAAATCACCGTATCGTCAAAGATAAAACCTTTTAAATGTAAAACTCCCAGTGCTTCACGGGTATTTACTGGTACACCTAATACTGGAATTTTTACATCAGAATATGTTTCTGCCATGGAACAATACCAATCGGCATTAGTTGCCATTGCAACATCACCAATTCGTCCACGTTGTGCCCGATGCCAGTCAACAAGAACTTTAATGTCCAGATCCGGACGTTGTTGTTTAGCTGCATAGAGCGCATTAAGGATATCTCTCCCCGCGTCATCGTTTTCCAGATAGAGGGAGATGATATAAATATGTTTTTCAGCATTAGCAATTTTTTCCAGCAGGATGCTGCGGAACACTTCAGGTTGATAAAGTGTTTTAATATCAGCAACTGACTGAGGTAGCTTAGGCAGTTGTGCAAGGTGTTGTTGGTGTTTAGCTTGTTTGAATTTAGACAACATCACAGTGCGTTTTTTCTCTTATGTTGGATGGCTGAAATACGACTATATAAAGCAATGAAGCAAATGATCTGGCGATAATACCATTTGTTCGGTTAATTGGGAGCATGATTTAACGCTCTGCTACCTAATGATTCAAGTCTGTGCGATTCATCACGTAGTTGATTTAAAGTTCGAGGGCTAAGTTTACAATGCCGTCCTCAAATTGAACATCTATGGTAAATCCAAGTTTTTTAGCCAGTTTTATCATAGTGCGGTTTTCTGGCATGGTGATGGCGTTGAGACGGCTTATGCCATGTTCCCGTGTATAATTAATCAGCTTGATCATCAGCTGATGTCCAAGGGTAATCCCTTTTAAATCAGAGCGTACCAGCACAGCGAATTCTGCCTCTACATTATCAGGGTCAGCTATGGCACGAGTGACACCGATAATTTCCGGAGTAGTCTTAGGATGACGCACAGCAACAAATGCCATTTCACGGTCGTAATCAATCTGAGTCATATTCGCTAAATCATCGTGAGTGAATTCGCTGATTTCACTGAAGTAGCGATAATAAAGATCTTCTTTGGTGACCTGACCAATAAAATCTTTTAGCAGAGGTTCATCTTCTGGCAGAATCGGACGTAGAAGGCATTCGGCACCACCTTTCAGTTTTATGGTTTCTTCCAATTCGCTTGGATATGGGCGGATAGCCAATCTGGTCCGAGGATCACCTGCTATCGAAGATAATTCCATTGAAACATCAAGTAGTGTGAATTCATCACCGGAAGCCAGTAATGGGTGAATATCTAGTCGTACAATTTGCGGGCAATCAAGTAACAGGTTAGAGACTTGAACCAAAAGTCGGCTAAGTGCCAGCACATCTAATGATTGAGGGGAGCCCCTGAGTTTAATTTTTCTACTTTTAATGGCTTGAATAACCAGATATCGCGCTAATGCCATATTAAGCGGTGGCAATGCTACGGCTGCTTGTGTTTCCTGTGACCATTCAACACCACCTTCTCCCAGCATAATCAGTGGACCAAATACCTCGTCTTGTTCTACGGCAATTCGCAACTCTTGTGCTCCGGCACGGTTTGCCATGCTCTGAACTAACAGTCCCTGAACTCTTGCTTGTGGGAAATTCTGGTTGACACGTTCGATAATCGCTTGAGCAGAAGCTCTGACTTCATCTGCGTTGCGCAAATAGAGCATAACCCCCTGAACTTCTGATTTATGCGGGATATCTGGCGAACGTAATTTCAGGGCGACAGGATAACCGATCTGTTGGGCGATACTGACCGCTTCATCACTGTTATGAGCAATCCATGTTGGAAGTGTATTGAGACCATAGGCTTCCAGAATAGGTTGAACTTCATGAGTATCCAGACGAGAATTCCCCTGTTCCAGAGCTTGTTGTATGCACTGATGGGCGCGGGCCGTATTGGCTGTGATGTTTGCTGATAGTGTTGGTGTTTCTGTTAATTGTTTCTGATTGCGGCGATATTCCACCATATGCATAAAAGCAGTAACGGCACCTTCCGGGGTTCGGTAAGTTGGAATACCTGCTTCACTGAACAGGCGGCGGGCTTCTTGTGAAGAATATTCTCCGCACCAGTTAGTGAAGATAGTCAGCCATTTTCCCCGTGGGTGTTTACGGATTGTATCAATGACTTTTGTGGCGGTCTGAATGCCGGGAGCCATTGCGCTAGGAGAATGAATAAGTAGCAGTGCATCATGGTCATGGCTGTCTAGCAAAGGTTTTAGTGCAGTGATGTAACGTTCCACTGTCGAGTCATCTCTTAAATCCAGCGGATTGTGGAGGGAGATAGTTTCTGGTAGTTGTGTTTTCAATGCCCTCGTTGTTTCTTCACCTAATGTTGCTAACTTACCGTTACGACGGAATAATTCATCTAGCGCCATTGCTGCTGGAGCCGCGCCATTACTAACAATAAATAGTCGCTCTCCCCGTAAAGGTGACATATGGCTTAATGTTTCTACCGCAGAAAACATTTCATGTGTATCTTGCACCCGCAATAATCCCGCACGCTGAATTGCTGCGTCATAAGCAGCATCCAGATTTTGTTGTTCACCAAGTAATTTCTGGGCCTGCTTGGTGCGGCCGCTTTTAACCACCAAAATAGGTTTATTGCGGGAAGCACTTCTGGACGCTGAAAGAAAACGACGGGCGTCATGGATATGCTCCAGATAGAGCAGGATAGCACTGGTTTTACTGTCACGAGCTAGGAAATCAAGCAGATGATCAATATCAATATCTACACTGTCGCCCAACGCGATAAAGTAGGAAAATCCGACTCCCCGGTGTTGAGCCCAGTCAAGAATCGTATTTGATACCGCCGCAGATTGAGAAATAAAGGCTAGTTTTCCTTTGAGTATTGGAACTGGAGAAAAGCTGGCGTTTAATCCTTGCCAGGGGGCTAATAATCCCAAACTGTTTGGTCCAAGTAGTCGGATACTATAGCGCTGGCAACACTGCTTTAGCTCAGTAAATTGGGGCTCTGGTGAGGAAAGAATAATAACTGTTTTACAACCAAGTTGTCCCAGTTGTTCCAGACATTGCAAATTGCGGCCATGATGAGTACAGATAACAGCCAAGTCTGGTGTGATCGGTAATTTATCTATTGAAGGATAGGCTAAAACCCCTTGAACGGAATCGCTATTGGGTGTTATCGGCAGTATTGGCCCGGCAAATCCTCCTGCAAGCAGGTTGCGCATCATAACTGAACCCGCTCGTTCTGGTTTTTCTGAGGCACCAATTACTGCAATGGATTTTGGGCGTAATAAAGCTTCAAGTCCGCGCTGGCTCATCAGGAGGCTCCTTGTTAGCGATTAATGTGGTCACTGTAACGGATTTTGTTGGTAATTGCTGTGATTTACGCTATCGGGTGATGAGGTTTACCTGCCAGATATTGTTGATGAAAATAGCTAAAATGAGTAAGCAGTCGCTGAGAAGCCATTAAGTCTCCAGCTTGTTCCAGGATGGTAGCAGTCACTTCTGCGGTACAATGTTGTTCTTCTCTAGCGGACACCCGCAGTGAATAATCTGTTTTTGCTGTACTGTTGACTGATAACAATGAAATATCATTCAGGTAAGGGCTGGTAGGAAAAAAATTAAAGGCATATTTTAATGGATTGTGGTTGTCAGAGGTAGCTTACCATGCACACATCAGGTAATCTTCGCGCCATAAAGTAGTTGGAGGGACGAATGAACGATTCATACAGTGGTAAAAATGGCAAAGTCAAAGTGATGTATGTCCGCAGTGAGGACAATAATGACAGCCGCGGCAATAACAAACGTCCGTCGGGTAAAGGGCGCGATCAAGGTCAGCGACGTCGGGACAATGAGCGATCATCCCGTTCTCCGCGTGTTACTGAGCGTGAAAGATCGCCCTGGAAAACAGTTTCTCGCCCTGAGAGTGATTCTTTAACGCCAGAACATGGCGGTATCAGTGGGAAAAGCCAGATTGATCCAGAACAGCTTCGTCGTCAGCGCATGGAAGAAACCCGGATTTATGGTGAAAATGCTTGTCAGGCGATGTTTAAAAACCGTTCAGAGGCGATAGTTCGTGCCTGGTTTGTTGAGTCAGTGACACCACGCTTCCGTAGTGCTCTAAAATGGATGGCTGCCAACCGCAAAGCTTATCATGTTGTGGATGAAGCTGAACTGGCGAAAGTGTCAGGCACTGAACATCATGGCGGTGTTTGTTTTCTAATTAAAAAACGCAGTGGTTTTGATGCGGAGACCTACTTGAAAAGTGCTCCGGTAAAAGACTGTGTTCTGGCTCTTGAAGATGTGGGTAATCCACATAACCTTGGTGCTATTATGCGAAGCTGTGCACATTTCGGTGTGCAGGGTGTGATTTTGCAGGATGTGGCTTTGTTAGAATCTGGTGCGGCTATTCGTACAGCAGAGGGTGGCGCTGAACATATTAAAGGTATTGATGCTGATGGTTTTACCACCACACTGAATAAATTTCGTGAAGCGGGTTACACCATTGTGACAACATCCAGCCATAAAGGCAGCACCAATTTAGCTAAAGTTGAATTACCTGAAAAAATGGTTCTGGTACTTGGTCAGGAGCATGATGGCTTGAGTGACAGTGCTTGGGAACATGGCGATATGAGTTTGTTTGTCGGGGGCACTGGTTTGGTTGAAAGCCTGAATGTTTCTGTTGCAACAGGCGTTATGTTAGCTGAATGGTGGCGACAGAATAGAGCTTGATAGTAAAAGCGGGAGCTGTCGTGCTCCCGTTTTGCTATTTAAGATTCAGTGAGCTCCGCTAACACTCTTTTTACTTCCTTGTGTGAATGGGGGTTTCGCTAACCAGACGAGCATAATCAGAATCAGGAATACCCCGGCGGAGAGCCAGAATATTTCATTTGCTGAAATTATGAGTCCCTGATGGGTAATTTCTTTTGCCAGATAAGCAGAAATTTGTTGGTTATTCATTCCCAATGCCGATAATTGCTGATAAATCTGTTGAGTTTCGGGATTATAAGGATTGATGTATTCAGTAAAATGAGCGTGATGCATTGATTCGCGTTGAGTCCACATGGTCGCTGTTAGTGACGTTCCTATTGAACCTGCCAATGTTCGGACAAAGTTGGACAGACTGGATGCAGATGCCATGCGTTCTGGCCGTAAGCCAGAAAGGGTAATGGTTGTTAGCGGCATAAAGAAACAGGCGATAGCAAGCCCTTGAATAAACTGAGGCCACGCGGAAGCGGCAAAATCCATTCTTGGTTCGAATGTATATGCACGCCAGTAATAACAGACAGCGTATATAACAAAGCTGAATGTCACTATGTAGCGCATATCTACTCTATTGCCGAACTTACCAATCAGTGGTGATATTATCAATGGCAACAATCCTACCGGCGCTAATGCAAGCCCTGCCCAGGTTGCTGTATAGCTAAACACTTCCTGTAATAACTGAGGTAACAAAACAATTGTGCCGAAGTAGAGTAGATAAGCCAAACTCAGGCAGAGGCAACCAATAGTAAAATTGCGTTCTTTGAACAGCGACAAATCAATAATTGGGTTGTCATCGGTTAATTCCCATATTGTCAGACATATCAATGCTATTACGGCTATAACAGCTAATACGATAATTTCTGTAGAATTAAACCAGTCCAGTTCTTTACCCTGATCCAGCATAATTTGCAAACAACCCACTCCGATGACCAGTAACACGAGTCCTATTGTATCGATAGGCTTGATCTCTGTTTGGGTGTCACGTCCTTTCAGTGTTTGCATAGCAATCAGAATAATCGCTATACCAACAGGAACGTTGATAAAGAAAATCCATCCCCAATGATAGTTATCACTGATATAACCACCCAGAATAGGGCCAAAAATCGGTGCGACAATAATAGTGAGTGACCATAACGCCAGCGCCATATTTCCTTTGGCGGGGGGATAATTGTTCAGTAGCAGACTTTGCGAAAGAGGAATAAGAGGACCAGCAACTAATCCCTGAATAACCCGGAAGAAGATTAGCATTCCAAGACTGTTGGAAATCCCGCATAGCCAGGAAGCTATAGCGAACAGGGCTGTTGACCAGATGAATAGCTTAACTTCACCGATGCGCTTTGCCAGCCATCCGGTAATCGGGATGGAAATCGCATTTGCAACACCGAAAGAGGTAATGACCCAAAGTCCCTGAGAATTTGATGACCCCAGATTACCTGAGATAGTGGGTATCGCTACGTTAGCAATTGTGGAATCCAAAACTTGCATGAAAGTTGCCAAGGATAGTGCAATGGTCATCCATGCAAGTTTGGCCCCTGTGAGCGGCTGTCTCATCACTGTTGCCTTCTGTCTGTATTGTTTTTAAGCGTTATTATTAATTATGTCGTTGGCTATTTTATTTGCAGGGGACATATCTATTGTCAGCGCAGAGGTGTGATAAGCCGATTTGGTGCGTGTTCTGTCAGACAGAACAGGGCCATCAGAACGGGTGGTATCTACTCTTACTTTAGTCGAGAGGCCGATGCGTAACGGGTATTTTTCTAATTGTCCAGGATCCAGTGTAATGCGGACAGGTAAGCGTTGAACAACTTTAATCCAATTGCCACTGGCATTCTGAGCAGGCAATAAAGAGAAGGCGCTGCCTGTACCCATATCAAGGCCAGTGATTTTGCCACTAAATATTTTGCTTCCACCGTAGAAATCGCTGGTGATTTCGACGGGTTGACCGATACGCATACCGGCAATTTGAGTTTCCTTGAAGTTAGCTTCTATCCACATATCGTTTGCTGAAACTATCGCCATTAGTGGTGTATTTTTATTGACTTGTGCGCCAACTTGTACACTGCGGCGTGAGACATAGCCGTCAATTGGGCTGACTATTTTAGTGCGTTGTAGCGCTAGCCAGGCATTACGGACTTCCGCTGCTGCTTGTTCAACGGCAGGTTGTTTCTCTAGTGGTGTATTACGAATAACTGCCTGATTAGCGTTATATTGCTCGATAGCAATATCCAGAGCGGCTCGGGCACTGGCAACGGCTTCCTGTGCATGTTGCAGCTCCTCTTTACCAATCACTTTTTGAGCGCTAAGTATTTCACGACGGCTGAGATCATTTTGAACTTTGGTCAATTCAGAGCGGCGCAGAGCGATATTAGCCCGATATTGTTTACTGTTAATTATCTGCTGATGAGTCTGACGAACACTGTTAGCCAGTGCTGTTTTTGCTTTTTCCAATGCTAACTCTGCATCACGGGGATCGAGTTGTACTAATACACTGCCGCTTTTCACAAAGTCAGTATTATCGAAGTTAACTGTAATTACGCTGCCGGTAACTTGCGACATAATCTGAACTTGATTGCCTGTAACGTAGGCATTATCGGTTTCTTGATGATGGCGTAAAATGAGAAACCAATAAAAAAAGTAGGTAACACCAAGCAGAGTAAATACCAGAGTTAGTAATACTAAGGCACGACTGCGTTGTCTTTTTTTGTTATCGGTTGGATTTTGTGGTGCTGGTACTTCAATTTCCTCATTCGTGCTCATAGTAATCTCCATGCTTGTTATCTATCTTTTGGTCACTATCATCTTTCAGCTCACTTTCCAGTAGTGGTATGTCATCACTACTGGAAAGATGAATTACACAGAATCCAATGTTATCGAAGAATAATAGTTAGCTTTTGGCAGAAAAGATCATCTTGGCTAACAAGGAAATTTTTCTCGAACAATTTAACCAGAAAATTGTTGTTTGGATGAAAATTGTTCGATCAAACAATAAGTTATTTTTTGATACAGTCGCCCATTGTATCAAGTCTGACCAGTAATTTTCTCATTAACGTCTCTAACTGTTTTTGTTCCTCCTGGTCAAGGCATGACCAAAGTTTTCTCAGGCAATCATGTTGAGGTGGAAGTAAACTATTTAAAAATTTTGTACCTTGATCTGTCAGGTGAAGGTGAAGACAGCGACGATCGTTATGACTTTCCTTTCTTTCAATCCACTCCTGCTTTTCTAATTCATCAGCAATACGAGTGGCGTTAGTACGAGAAGAACCTAATGCGGCACTTAATTCTGATGGTTGGATGCTGTGGCTTTCTTTAGTATCAAGGATCATCAGGGCCATGAACAAAGTTTCATTGATTCCTTGAGCTTTCAACATATTATTACGGTTTTCAAGCAATTTGCTTTGGACGTGCATTGATAACCTAGTCAACAGGATCTCTTGATAAGGGATATCTTTATTTAATTTGGCTTGCTGTGCTGCACGAATATTCAGTAATTCTTCGGTAGGCGTAAACGAACTTTCCATTATTTAGATACCTTATTAGTTTCAACTGGTAAGATAACTTTTGTTATCAAACATCCAAATGGTATATTAAAAGATAAATTTAGCAATTGTAGTTATTTATTATCATCATATTTCTTTTGATATTGATACCTAATTCATAAATATTTTGAATGTTAGTCCAAAAAGCAGTGCTCCGAATAGTGTTGCGAGTATAATTTTCTTTGTTTTGTAAAAAATTAAACAGATAGTTAAAAAGCCCACCAGGGTAGGAAATAGCTTTTTACTGTCTCTCATTACATCAGGTACACCTGATACGATGAGTAAAGCGCAGATAGATGCAATGCCAATGCTGTCAAGAATAATGCCTGTTTTTCCGCCTTGTCTGCCGCCAGATTGATGCGCTTTACCAAAACGCAGTGGAAGATAGCGGAACAAAAAGTTAGCTAACCCAACAAATAGTCCGATGAGCAAAATTTTACTGTCAATCATTGTGTTTCCTTTTGTTCATTAGTGTCATTGCAACTGTTTCGTGGTTGTAACAATGCTGCGATACAACCACCGACAATACCTGCCAGAATGGCAACAGGGATTGAGAAAAGCGTAATTCCCAGTAGTGCCCCAGTCAGCGAGGCTGCAACACAATAACTGTTTTGTTTTCTGCAAGATGCAAGCAGAAAACTTAAAAATAGTGCCGGTAACATGAAAATCATGGCAGCTTCTATTGCAGGGTAGGATTCCAGATAACCGTTGCCAAGAAATGCGCCGGCTGCTGTACCAACAACCCAGGCAAGCCAGGAACAGCTCGCAATAGCAACCATCCAGTTTTCACTCCAACTACGTTGGTTCTTAATCAGTTTTGCGGTGGCTGCGGCAAAAACTTCATCTGTTAGACCAAAAGCCCAGATAAGGGTTTTTCTCTCCGTTAGTTTATCTTTGATACGATGTTTTAAAGATGGACCATAAAGGATATGGCGAACATCCATTGCCAGTATTGTCAGGGCAGAAACCCATAAGGACATGCCTGCGCTCAGTAAGGCCGTGATAACGAATTGGCTTGCACCGGCGTAGATGATGCATGAAAAGAAAATGGCTTCTATTGGGGTGAAGCCAAGTTTGACCGCGCTAAGACCAAAAGCAAAAGCGACGGGAATGTACCCGATAACGATGGGTAAACTGTCTACTATTCCCTCAGTAAAGGAGGATTTTTTACTGGGTAAAGGCGTTAATGTGTTAGAAACAGGCATACGATATATCTGGTTATATAAATGTTATGTAACATTAACAAAAGGAAACCAAATAGAAAATATTATCCTTAATAAATGTTTCGTAAATGTTTTTATTTAGACAATCTTTTACCATAACTTGTTTCTTACAACGTTTTTGGATCATGCTTTTTGCCTAAAAACCACACGATCAGGCTGATGATACAGATGGTCATTCCAGCGGCAGCAACGCCATACCAACCTGAATATTTATAAGCATAACCTGAAACCAGAGAGCCAAGAGCGCCACCGATAAAATAGCTGGTCATGTAAGCAGAGGTGAGTCGGTTTCTGGCCTCTGGCATGATGCGATAGATCGTACTTTGATTCGTAACGTGAACACCCTGAATCGCAGTATCAAGGAGTAGAATACCGATCAGAAAGCCGATTAATGATTCTTTGGCGAAGCCAATCGGTATCCATGAAAGAAGTAGTAACACTAGAGCAATGCTGGTGGTCAGAGAACCTTTTCCTGTATCAACCAGTTGCCCGGTTTTAGTTGCCATCAGTGCTCCTGCGGCACCGACTAACCCAAATAAACCGATTATCCCTTCGGAGTAGTTAAAAGGAGGTGCTGAGAGCAGGAATGCCATTGATGTCCATAGAAGGCTGAAATTGGCAAATGTCAGTGCTCCCAGTATAGCGCGTACTCTTAGAAGGGGAGTTGTGGCGACGAGTTTTACAATAGAGCCAAGTAATTGGAAGTAATTGAGAGTGGTCACTTGTTTATAACGAGGCAGGCAGCGCCATAACGTCAGGGAGAGAATGACCAGTAAGATGCTGGCAACCCAAAAAATCGTTCGCCACCCACCTAGCGTGGTCATTGCTCCGGAGATGGTTCTTGCCAGTAATATTCCAAGTAGCAAGCCGCTCATAATTACACCAACGGCTTTTCCTCTCTGATGGGGAAGGGCAAGTGTTGCCGCCAGAGGGACCAACACCTGGGCAACGACTGAAAATAAGCCTGTCAGTGCCGTTCCCAGCAACATTTGCCAAATGTTTTGCGACATAGCGGTAATCAGCAATCCAATAGCGGCTAATATTGTCATTGAGACAATCAGGCTGCGTCGTTCAAACATATCACCTAATGGTACAAGGAATATCAGGCCAACGGCATAGCTCAATTGAGCTGAAGTCACAATAAAACCCGCTTCGCTGGCAGTTAGGTTAAATTGTAACGCGATAGTATCAAGCAACGGTTGCGCATAGTAGTTACTGGCAACAACCAAACCTGTGGCAATGGCCATCAGAGCAATCAAAGCCGGGCTTAATGGTGTATGGGAAATATTCTCTTCCATAGATGTATTTTCTTATGCTTAAACAGCAAGTTAGAGGGAGTAGATAGCTCGCTAAGAGCTTGTAGTCACGCGTTAGATTTTTTGCATTGTAATGAGTTTTTATTACCAGTTTCAATGATAAAACCGGGATGGTGGTAGAAAGAAACCGACAAACATGGAATGAGTTGATTTATTTAGTATAAGGGCGGTGTAAGTGGAAAATAGTGAATTGGCTTATGTCAATTCACTTTATTACTCAGTATGTTAATTGGTTTTTGCGGTCTTGATAGCGGTTTCAATCCAGCTATCAAATAATTTTTGGTGGGCTTTGATCCAACTGTTGGCATGGCGTTCAATATCTGTTTGTGATGCCTCACCATTATGCATACGCAGGTTTTGGGCGTTAATATCAGCAAGCGGTATTTTCATAATAGAAAATAGCTTGGCTGCGGCAGGGTTGTCTTCTGCCCATTTTTTATTGGCGGCAATATGCATAATGCTTGGTGGGAAACCATAATTAGCACCATTTGGCAGCTTTGTGTCTATTTTTTCACCGTTAGGCATAGCCGAGAAAGGAACTTGCAGCCAGACGACATCTTTACCCGGTTTCAGCACATCACTTATCCAGTAAGGTGTCCATGTGTAATATAAAACAGGTTTACCTTCTTTATAGCGGGTAATGGTATCGGCCATCATGGCCGCATAATTCCCCTGATTATGTTCAACATTATTATTCAAGCCATAAGCTTTAAGGTGATAGTTAATTGCGGCTTCACAGCCCCATCCAGGGTTGCAGCCGGTAAGATCGGCTTTGCCATTACCGTTGGTATCAAACAATTTGGCTATTTTCGGATCTTTCAGTTGTGCAATGTTGGTAATGTTGTATTTTTCTGCCGTTTTTTTGTCGATCAAATAACCTTGAGCGGCATTTTCTACGTAATTCCCAACACGGTAAAATTTGGTATCTCCACCTGCTGCCCGATATTGGGTGTTGTGCAGTGGCTCCCAGCTTACGGCCATAAAGGTCGCATCACCGGAAGCGATAGAGGAGTAGGCGACGTTGTAGTCTACTTCTTTGATTGGTTTAACATCATAGCCCAGTGTTTCCAGTGCCTTATTGACAATCAGAGTCTGGAATGTTTCTTCGGTAATCGTGCTTTGTATTGGTTGTACACTGATATTTTTACCAGGTAATTCGACAGCGAATGACTGAGAGCTTATCAGTGATGACAGGGTTATAGCCCAGATAACTATTTTGCGCACAGTTTTTTCTCCTGTAGTCGTCATCATATTTTTATTAAAAACTTGTGGTTTGATATATGCCTTTGCAAGGCTATGCTTTTTTGCTGAATAAATGGATCACTAACCCAATTGGCCCGGAGGTATACCAGTGATTTACGCCTTTGGTGCGGCTGTCGCGACCAAGAGATTGTGTCAAGCGGTCAAGGAGAATCGCGAGAATAACGATCCCGACACCACCTACTGCGGCAAGCCCCATATCAAGACGACCAATGCCTCGCAGAACCATTTGACCTAAACCACCGACGGCAATCATTGAGGCGATAACAACCATTGACAGCGCCAGCATCAGAGTTTGGTTTATACCCGCCATAATTGTCGGCATAGCCAATGGTAACTGAACTTTCAACAGCATTTGGCGAGGACTGGCACCAAAAGATTCGGCGGCTTCTATCAGATCTGACGGAACCTGCT
>NZ_JBHFKZ010000075.1:0-14948 GCF_042879375.1 Photorhabdus sp. RM323S | reverse complement strand
CGTTTATTTGAAAAAAACTGTCGTTCGCTGATTTTTCCAACGAAGCACTGAAAAAAAGAACAAATCAGTTATTTTTTACTCGCCACTTTAAGAAAATCATCTGCAAAACGATCAACTTGCTGCCAGTCGGTATATTCAATCTCTTTGGTTGTATCCGTTTCCCCACCAGTCATCTTCATGATCAGTTTAACCATTACACGATCCAGCCAGCGATAACGAGGATAAAGTAACGCACCAGCAAAAACACCACACAGATCTGGCTGCCAAGGAGTATTAAGCAGAAATTTACGAACATATACATTCGTTTCAGGTGTGCACTTCTCTGGTTTCCTTGCTGTCAGATTCACGCCAAAAAATGCGGTTGGTATTTTATTAAGTTGTTGTTGATGGCGAATAGCAAATTTTTTCAGTGCTGCACTAAAATGACCATATCTGATTGAAGCGCCAATCATAACCTTGTCATAAGATTCCAAATCGATTGTTTTTGCTGTTGCCAAATCTCTGAGATCGCATATCTGCCCTGCTCTGCGTAGATTCTCAGCAATGCGGGTAATAATTTTCTTAGTCTGCCCATCCCGACTGGAATAAAGCAACAAGCAGTTCATAACTATATCCTTCTTCTTCCAATAGATTATTCACGCCAGAAGGTCGGTGTAAATAAAACTAACAAAGTGAATACTTCCAAACGGCCAAACAACATCGTTATCACTAATATCCATTTAGCAGCAGGATTCATTGCAGTAAAGTTATCAGCAACAACACCCAACCCAGGCCCTAGATTATTCAGTGTAGCGGTTATCGCAGAAAAAGCAGAAAGTTCATCTACGCCAGTAGCGATAAGTAATAACAAGCTGATGATAAATACCAAAACATAGGCAGAGAAGAATCCCCAGACAGCTTCAATAATACGCTCAGGTAATGCTCTTCGCCCCAATTTTAAGGTATAAACCGCATTCGGATGAACCAACCGCTTCAACTCACGGGAGCCTTGCAGGAATAGCAATAAGATACGAATGACTTTCAGCCCCCCCCCGGTCGAACCCGCACAACCACCGATAAAAGCAGAGCACAACAACAGTATTGGCAAAAATGAGGGCCAACGGGCAAAGCTATCTGTACTGAACCCAGCCGTTGTCGCCATTGAGACAACCTGAAAAAAAGCTTGGTTGAGTGTCTCCATTCCCGATTTATAAACAGCATAGTGCCATAAGATAAAAGTACAGATAATCACCAGTGCTAATTGAATAGAGATGAACATACGGAATTCAGGATCCCGCCAGTACACTGTCAGGCTGCGTCCCGTTAACACCGCGAAGTGCAGACCAAAATTGCAACCAGAAATCAGTAGAAAAATCGCGATGATAGTATTTATCACGGGGCTATTAAAATAGCCAATACTGGCGTCATGAGTAGAAAATCCACCAATTGCAATGGTTGAAAAGCTATGGGAAATAGCATCAAAAACTGACATACCAGCCGCCCATAACGCCAGAGCACAAGCAATTGTCAGTAACACATAAATCAACCACAAAGTTTTTGCTGTCTCAGCAATTCGTGGTCGCATTTTATTATCTTTCAAAGGCCCTGGCATTTCAGCCCGATAAAGCTGCATTCCCCCAACCCCAAGCAGAGGCAGTATTGCAACAGCCAGTACAATAATCCCCATCCCCCCCAACCATTGCAGCATCTGCCGATAGAAAAGAATTGCTTTAGGTAGAGTGTCAAGCCCAATAAGTGTTGTAGCGCCCGTTGTTGTTAAACCAGAGAAAGATTCAAAGAATGCATCTGTAATAGAAAGATTTGGCTGCTCAGAAAAGATGAACGGTAAAGCCCCGACACTACCAAGTACCGTCCAAAACAAAACAACGATAAGAAACCCTTCACGGGGTTTTAATTCATGTTTTTGCTCCCGGTTTGGTATCCAAAGCATCAAACCGATAACTAAAGCAAAAATAAATGTCTGACTAAATGCACGCCCAGCGCCATCACGATAGATAAGTGCTACCAATCCTGGAATAATCATGGTGACAGAGAAAAGAATGACAAGCAGCCCAACAATACGGGTTATGGCACGAAAATGCATTCAGCTGGTTCCTTAGAAATCCAGTTAACAGACAATATTTACAGATCAGGTGTTAAATACAGTACACCACGACTCAGATCACGTAATTTATCACCGACTTCACCCACAAGGGTAGCTGGAAGTGAAATTCGCAAAGTAACCCTCTCTGCATATTCACTGGCAATAATCTGGCCCTCTGATTTCTGTAATAACTGTTCAATCATAGAGATATGGGCATATTCACACTGCAAGGAGCAGATTTTCTGTGGAACCTTATATTTTGTTTCCAACAATTTCAGCGCCTGTTGGACACTATTTCCATATGCCCTTACTAATCCACCGGTACCTAATTTTATTCCGCCAAAATAACGGACAACAACTGCGGTTATTTCGCCGATATTATTTCCCATAAGCGGGGATAACATTGGCTTACCTGCGGTCCCTGAAGGCTCACCATCATCAGAGAAACCCAATTGTTGTGAATCATCCGGAGCACCGGCAACAAATGCCCAGCAATGATGCCGGGCATCAGGGTACTGAGCTTTGATTTGCTGGATAAATGCCTTAGCTTCATCTGCCCCACAGGTATGCTCCAGCAGGGTAATAAAACGACTTTTTTTAATCTCTTCAGTCAAACTCACTGGAGCTGTGGGTATCAAATAAGGCTTCATTATGGCAGTTGCAGATCCCTAGTCATGTTTTCCACCTTATTTTCATGGATAACAATGTTATCTTCGATACGAATACCACCAAAAGGTTTAAACATCCCAATTTTATTCCAGTCAAAATGCTTACTGAAATCACTTTCACGCCAAGGTGCAAGCAACGATTCAATGAAATAAAGGCCCGGCTCGATAGTTAGTACCATACGGGGTTCCAGAATACGGGTACAACGCAGATATGGATATATGGCCGGAGCTGCTAAATGTGTGCCTGTATCATCCTGCATAAACCCTGCCGCATCATGAACTTGCAATCCAAGAGAATGACCAATGCCGTGTGGAAAGAATGGCGTTGTCAGCCCTTTTTCAACTATAGCTTCTTCACTGATATCTTTCACGATACCGTATTTTTTCAGCAATTTAGCAATCCGATGATGCATCTGAATATGATATTCGGTATAGCGAACTCCTGCTTTAATCGTACTGATTAGTGCTTTTTGTTCAGCATTCATATCTTTAATCAGAGCAGCAAATTCGTTATTACTTTTTGCTGAATAAGTACGGGTGATATCTGCTGCATAGCCATTATATTCAGCGCCAGCATCAATCAGGAAACTACGCATTTCTGAAGGTGCATTATGCTGTAATAAAGTGTAATGCAAAACAGCCGCATTTTCATTTATAGCAACAATATTGTCATAAGGCACATCTGTATCACGATGACCTGTTGCCATCAGATAAGATATATTAATATCAAATTCACTCATTCCAGCCTGAAATGCTTCATAAGCTGCCAGATGCCCGACAACAGCCGTTTTTTGTGCTTCACGCATACAGACCAGTTCATAATCTGTTTTATATGAACGATAAAAATGCAAATAATCCAAAACGGCTTTCGGATTGATATTATGTTCAGAAAAACCAAGTTCTTTTGCTCTTGGTTGTGAACAACCAATATAAGCAACATTCTGTTTCACATAAGTACTTAACTCTGAATTGATATCTCCGGTATTTGCCAGATGAATCATTTCAACTTCTTTAGTCCAGTAACCGGTTGGCAACGGTTCTACGCTGTGCCAATAATCTACCGGTGAATAAAACCATAATTTAGGCTTATTAATACCATCTACCCATAACCAACAATTAGGTACTTTAGTGACAGGGACCCAAGCTTTGAAGTGAGCACTAGCTTTAAAAGGATAATCTCTGTCATCCAGGAAAATACGCTGTAATTCACCAGAGTGAATAAGCAGAGCATCCAATTGATTACAGGCCAGTACTTCGCGGGTACGTTGTTGCAATGTAGAGATATGTTCGTGGTACAGAGATGCCAACTTTTCCATTTCAATTGACCTTTTTTTATTTTATGGCTGAACCATTAGCTTATCACAGCTATTGATATTTGCAGGTATCACGCGAAAATCATCCCAATTTATCGGATCCTGCTAACTCCTTATTTATAAAAATATAAAAACAATTACTGTCAATGAGATACAAATCTTACTTGTGATCACCCTTGCAAAAAACTAATCACTCGTTTGCATTTACTTAACATAATAACCACAATCAAACCTATCTGGTCATACCAGATGGTATGCGCTCATTTAGGAGAACGACATGCTCTATCAAAGTGAAACAATTCAAGTAAGCTGGCTGAAAGATGGCATTGCTGAACTGGTTTTCAATGCCCCGGCCGCGATTAATAAACTGGATACCAAGACTGTTGCATCTCTGGATAAGGCTGTCGCCAGTCTGGAGCAACAAACTGAATTAAAAGGCGTTTTATTACGTTCTGATAAAACTGCATTTATTGTTGGTGCGGATATTACTGAATTCCTCTCTTTATTCGATGCACCAGTAGAAAAACTGCAAGAATGGCTTAATTTCTCAAATAGCATTTTTAACCGGATAGAAGACTTGCCCGTCCCAACCATTTCAGCAATAAATGGTTATGCTCTTGGAGGGGGTTGTGAATGTGCTCTGTCTACAGATTTCCGAGTGGCCTCCCCCGATGTGCGCATTGGGCTGCCAGAAACCAAGCTCGGTATTATGCCTGGTTTTGGCGGCTCAGTTCGCCTTCCCCGCCTTATCGGAACTGATAACGCACTGGATATCATTGCTGCCGGTAAAGACATTGGAGCAGAAGAAGCATTGAAAAACGGCCTGATTGATGCCGTTGTCTCTGGTGAAAAACTGATTAATTCTGCTGTATCAATGTTGGAACAGGCTATTGCTGGGAACCTTGATTGGCAAGCAGCACGCCAGCCAAAGTTAGAGCCCTTAAAACTCAATGAAGTTGAACGTGGCATGAGTTTTAGTGTGGCAAAAGGTATGGTGATGAAAGTTGCCGGCCCTCATTACCCAGCGCCTATTACCGCAGTTAAATCCATAGAAAAAGCCGCTACACTTGGCCGTGATGAAGCATTGGAAGTGGAAGCCGCCAACTTTATCCCTCTGGCACAGACAGATGTTGCCCGTGCTTTAGTCGGTATTTTTCTTAATGACCAGTACATCAAAGGACTGGCGAAAAAACACCTGAAAAAAGT
The DNA here is from genome assembly GCF_042879375.1 of Photorhabdus sp. RM323S. NCBI lineage: Bacteria > Pseudomonadati > Pseudomonadota > Gammaproteobacteria > Enterobacterales > Morganellaceae > Photorhabdus > Photorhabdus sp. RM323S. Next base: position 9,678 of record NZ_JBHFKZ010000075.1, on the reverse strand, counting down.
AACAATACCTGAGTATGCCGCAGTTCTAGGAGCAGGAATTATGGGTGGCGGTATCGCCTATCAATCTGCCCGCAAAGGGGTTCCTGTCATGATGAAAGACATCAGTCAGAATGCCCTTGAATTAGGAATGAATGAAGCTGCGAAACTACTGAACAAACAGTTTGAACGCGGCCGTCTGGATGCCATAAAAATGGCGAAAACTCTCTCTTCTATTCAACCTACACTAAATTATGCTGGCATCGAACAGGCTCAAATAGTGGTTGAAGCAGTAGTAGAGAATCCTAAGATTAAAGCAGCTGTACTCTCAGAAACTGAAACTCTGGTTAATGAAGATTGTGTTCTGGCATCCAACACTTCAACAATTCCAATTTCAGAATTAGCTAATTCTCTAAAACGCCCGGAAAATTTCTGTGGTATGCATTTCTTTAACCCAGTGCATCGTATGCCACTGGTTGAAGTGATCCGCGGCGAAAAAACCTCAGAAAAAACAATTTCAACTGTAGTGGCTTACGCCAGCAAAATAGGTAAAACACCTATTGTTGTTAACGACTGTCCGGGATTCTTTGTAAACCGGGTGCTGCTCCCTTATCTCCTTGGCTTCGGTATGTTGTTGCGTGACGGTGGTGATTTCCGCCAGATAGACAAAATTATGGAGAAGGAATTTGGCTGGCCAATGGGTCCTGCTTATCTTATTGATGTCATTGGTCTTGATACTGCATATCATTCTCAGTCAGTCATGGCTCAAGGGTTCCCGGATCGTATGCAGCGTGATTATAAAGATGCTATTGATGTTCTATATGAAAATCAACGCTATGGACAGAAAAACGGTATTGGTTTCTATAAGTACACACAGGATAAGAAAGGCAAACCAAAGAAAGAGCAGGACGAGCAAACTGATCAACTGTTGGCAACCATCTGCCAACCGAAGAATAATTTCTCCGGTGAAGAGATCATTGCCCGCACTATGATCCCAATGATCAACGAAGTTGTCCGCTGTTTGGAAGAAGGTGTCATTGCCAGCCCGGCAGAAGCGGATATGGCTCTGGTTTATGGTATTGGTTTCCCTCCGTTCCGCGGTGGTGTTTTCCGTTATCTGGAAACAATGGGAACAGCAAATTACGTTAAAATGGCTGAGAATTATGCTCACCTCGGTGCTCTTTATCAGGTACCACCTGGTTTGAAAGCCAAAGCTGAACGTAATGAAAGTTACTACCCTACAGCAGCAACGATTGCTGTCAGCACCGGAACAACAGCGTGAGGTCTGGAAACATGGAAAATGTAGTCATTATTGATGGCATCCGCACCCCAATGGGGCGCTCAAAAGGTGGTGCATTCCGTCAGGTCCGGGCTGAAGATCTCTCTGCTCACCTGATGAAAGAGATATTTAAACGTAATCCGGCAATACAAAAACACAAAGTAGATGATATCTACTGGGGCTGTGTTCAGCAGACTCTGGAGCAAGGATTCAACATTGCCCGTAATGCTGCATTACTGGCTGATATCCCTCACTCTGTACCCGCTGTGACCGTTAACCGGCTGTGCGGCTCATCAATGCAGGCACTGCATGATGGTGCCCGCATGATTATGACCGGAGAAGCTAATGTCACACTGATTGGTGGTGTAGAGCATATGGGTCATGTTCCGATGACTCATGGTGTGGATTTCCATCCTAAAATGAGCCTGAGTGTCGCCAAGGCCGCAGGAGTTATGGGTTTGACCGCCGAGATGCTGGCAAAGATCCACCATATCAGCCGTGAAATGCAGGATGAATTTGCACTTCGTTCTCACCAAAATGCAACACAAGCAACACAATCAGGTGCATTCTCCAATGAGATATCACCAATTTACGGTCATGATGCCGATGGTACACTGAAGTTGTTTGATTACGATGAAGTTATCCGTCCAGATACCAACCTGAAAGATCTGGCAGCTCTGCGTCCAGTCTTCGATCCGATAACAGGATCGGTTACAGCAGGCACCTCCTCTGCCTTATCCGATGGTGCATCTGCGATGCTGATAACCAGTGAAAGCTATGCTAAAAATCTAGGGCTAAAGCCTCGCGCCCGTATCCGTTCAATGGCAGTTGTTGGCTGTGATCCTTCCATTATGGGATATGGCCCTGTCCCTGCTACACAGAAGGCTCTAAAAAAAGCAGGTCTGGAGCTGGATGATATTGGCGTGATTGAACTGAACGAAGCATTTGCCGCTCAGTCACTTGCTTGCATGAAAGGTCTGAATTTGCTGGATCGCATGGATGACAAAGTGAACCTTAATGGTGGAGCAATCGCTCTAGGGCATCCATTAGGCTGCTCAGGTGCCCGTATTACAACAACATTGTTGAATCTAATGGAGCGCCGCGATGTTCAGTTTGGGCTGGCAACCATGTGTATCGGTTTAGGCCAAGGTATTGCCACTATTATAGAAAGAATGGATTAAGAACTTATCTGTAAAAAATATTATAACTGAGTCGTTGTTGCCGTAATTCCCGCCTGTCAGGGGCGGGTTTTTTTTATTATTTTAAATGAATTCGAAAGCATCACTATACATGTTGTCAGCAGAAGCATCACGCTCACTGCAAAAGCGTTCACGAGCAATTTTTGCCATTTCAAATCGCCCTGCAATATAGATATCATGATTGGCTAAACTGCCAAAATCCTCTAATACCGCTTTGAGCACTGTTCCAGTACGTCCACACCAACCATTCTCCGACTGTTCAACAACCGGAACAACCACCAGATTAGGATAACGCTCTGTAAGTAATTGTAATTCAGCAAGCTCATATAAATGTTGTGATTCTCTGCCACCCCAATAAATAGAGATCTGACGCTCAGGTTGTTCTTCCAACGCTGTCAGCAATATAGAACGGGTATAAGAAAAACCTGTCCCTCCCGCAATCAATAACAGCGGATTAGTACTGCTCTGCCGGAACCAAGCCTTACCATGAGGGATATCAACATTGATCATTTTCTGATCCAGAATTTTATCCATCACAGCCATCGCATATAAATTCAGCTCAGAAGCACCAATATGCAGTTCAATAAACTTCTTTTCTGAAGGTGTTGATGCCATTGAAAACGGACGCTTATCTCTCTGATCCATCACCACCATCAGATACTGACCGGCGCGGAATGAGAACGGAGAATCGGGAAATAACCGTACCCGATAAACCGTCTCCGTAATAGCCTCTACAGAGGTTACTTTACAGCTCAGTGTTGTCATGCGTTCCCTCTTATGGTCCTAAAATATCTAATTCATCCCAAATCTTGTTGACACGGGTACGCACTTCTTCACTCATCACAATAGGGCGTCCCCATTCCCTCTGCGTCTCCCCCGGCCATTTGTTCGTTGCATCCATTCCCATTTTCGACCCTAATCCTGAGACTGGCGATGCAAAATCAAGATAATCGATTGGAGTATTCTCCATTAATACTGTATCTCTTGCCGGATCCATTCGTGTAGTTATTGCCCAAATGACATCGTTCCAGTCTCTGGCATTAATATCATCATCACAAACAATAACAAATTTTGTATACATAAATTGCCGCAGATACGACCAGACTCCCATCATGACCCGCTTGGCGTGACCAGCGTACTGTTTCTTCATAGTCACGACGGCAAGACGATAGGAGCAACCTTCCGGCGGCAGATAAAAATCGACAATTTCAGGAAACTGCTTTTGTAAAATCGGTACTAACACTTCATTCAATGCAACCCCTAGCACAGCAGGTTCATCTGGCGGACGACCAGTATAAGTCGAATGATAAATAGCATCGTGACGTTGAGTAATATGCGTTACAGTGAACACCGGGAACATATCGATTTCATTATAATAGCCCGTATGGTCACCATATGGCCCTTCTGGCGCTAATTCGCCAGGCTCAATATATCCCTCTAATATGATCTCAGCACTTGCGGGTACTTCCAGGTTATTTGAAAGACATTTCACAACTTCTGTTTTATATCCTCTTAATAACCCAGCAAATGCATATTCCGATAATGTGTCAGGAACTGGGGTCACAGCACCTAATATTGTCGCTGGATCGGCACCTAATGCAACAGCTACCGGGAAGCGTTCTCCTGGATGAGCCTGACACCATTCCTGAAAATCAAGGGCTCCACCGCGATGAGATAACCAACGCATGATGAGTTTATTTTTACCCAGCACCTGCTGGCGATAAATACCAAGATTTTGCCGCTCTTTATTCGGACCACGGGTTACTGTCAGCCCCCAAGTAATCAGCGGAGCAGCGTCTTCTGGCCAACAGTGCATTATAGGAAGACGAGTTAAGTCTACATTGTCACCAGCCCAAACTTGCTCCTGACAAGGCGCACTATTAAGCCGTTTGGTCGGCATATTAAGAACTTGCTTAAATTTCGGTAGCTTCTCCACCAAGTCACGAAAACCTTTCGGAGGATCAGGCTCTTTCAAAAAAGCCAATAACTTACCTACATCATGCAAAGCCTTAACATCTTTCTGCCCCATCCCCATAGCAACACGTTCAGTAGTACCAAACAAATTACACAATACAGGCATTGAATAACCTTTGGGATTTTCAAACAACAAGGCAGGTCCACCAGCGCGAAGGGTACGATCCGCAATTTCAGTCATCTCTAAATAAGGATCAACTTCGAAGCTAACACGTTTCAACTCACCTTTCTGCTCCAATAAGGCTAGAAAATCTCTTAAGTCACGGTATTTCATACTATCCATTCATGCCGGTTTTTAAGGGGAAAGACATTATAAGCTATCCCACCCAGCTTTTTTATGTTTTTATCGCAAGACTACAAACTAAACCAATAACTTACTAAAAAGCAATGGATTTAATTCAACCTTGCTACCTTAAAGTCAAATACAACGCAACGGGGCCCAATTAGCTAATACTTTGGTATCAAACTGCTCAGGGAAAAATTTATTGTGTTGGAATATTTTAACCCCTTCATTCTTACCACTAAAATAACGCAGTTCTTCGCCTGTAGTGGCATGATAATTCCGGACATCTTTTTCGCCTCTTTTTCTTGTTTCTCATAAACAGCAGGTGGCACACTGATGTGGCACAGTTTGCATCTTAAAGGTAACTAGCTGGAAGAAGCGGGCTTTGCCACCGGGCAGCCGGTGCAGGTCAGCATTGAGCACGGGCTATTGATTATCCGGCTGGCTGAGAATGGCTGACGGCTAAAAAGGTGATCCCGGCTCAAGGCCGGGATTTACAGCTAATTAATAATCTAATGAATATGCTTTAACAAAATCACTATAAATTTCATGTAGATGATAAAAATTTGCATCAGGTTCAGTTTTTAATACCTGATACCTTTCTACCAATTTATCAAAAAGCCCCTTAGGTACAGGATATGATTTTGGTTCATTTTTTGCGCAATAGAAGTAGAACAATGCCTTTTCTAATTCTGGAATAGATAATGTTTCAGTTTTATTGAGCAAATAGTCAAAAGCATCCAACCAATTAGATTCCGATAAAATCAAAAAATCCAAAGCAATAGATTTGACGAAATCGCCATCAAAAATATTCGTGTTTAGGATTTTTTTACAAAAATCCAAACAACATCTAGGATCTTTCAATAACAGTTCTCCTAAATAATCTATTGCATCATCAGAAGGATTCTCATACGATCCTGTATTTACATAACCATTTTCAAGATAACTATTTAATCCTGAAATCAATTCAATAAGCTCTCTTCTTTTTATCATTTAAAAGTTCCTGTCTGAACAGTGGCTAATCTCTTCGAGCCATCCGGTAGGATTGTCCAAGTTGCATAAACTCTAACCGAACCATTATTTCCTGAAACAACAACTGATGTTTTCCTATTTTCAGGTGTAACGCTTTTTGCTGAATCCAGCAGTGTGTCTATTATCATATTATTATTAGCTTTAGTATCAGGAAGACCTGCGTTATTTAGCACCTTATTCATTTCCTGAGAACGCTCAACGTTGTGAAGTTGTGAATTTTCTTCTCCAAAATAGATAAATTTGCCTTATTTTCTGGATTCTTAGCAAATTCCTTTTGGTTCTGAATTCGTAACTCTTTCAGTGTATTGTATTCTTTTTTTAATGCATCAAGATCACCCGCCGCTTTACCATGCATATCAGGTAGTGACTTGATTTCAAATTTCCCATCCGCATGTTTTACAATTCGGGTATTAAGCGTTTTTGATCCATCATTTCTGGCTTTACCTTGCTGGCCCTTAGCTGAGTTAGTACCTTTGTTATCTGCCGAACCTTTTGGAGACGAAGACGTTGTAGTTTTCCCTGAATTAGCATTATTACCCAGCCCGCCAGTCACAGCACCCAGTGCCGCACCCGCCAAGATTTCCGCGCGCTGCTTATCCAGACCATACTGTGTCTCAAGTTTCTGCGCAAATTCCGTGCTAGTAACAATGCCTTATCGATAGCCTGACGTACTAGCATGCTGTTAGCGGGGAGTTCACCGTATTTTTCTTTACAAGCTGCCGGATCTGACGCACAGGTCACGATTAATTCATTACGCTTTCAGGCTCAGATCTTCCATTTCTTTCGTAAGAGTCCGGTCATCCCGCTGCTGCCCTGTTGAGTGGTCTGGTGCTGTTTCTGCTCTGACCGGGCGGACTGGCTGCCGTAGGAGAGGTTGATGCCGACCAGATTGTTATTGGCTTTGTCGTCACCGCCTTTAGCATCAGCCAGACGGGCTGCCTGTACCGCCTGTATGCCGCTGAGGGCGGCTTTGGTTTCATGCAAGAATTTGAATTAATTTGACATTATCCTGCCGGATTAATGCGTGTGGTAAAAATAACCCCGGTTTTGCAGTTGCCGGGGTTTGGTTACTTAATTTAGAAGTTCTTTTGACACATTGCCTGTATCAAAAAATTCCTTGAATACTTTCACAACAAAATCGAAATCTTTTGTGAGTTGGCGAGCTGGCCAATAATCACCTAGGATATTAATTTTTTTATCTGGTCCTTCTGGGTCCCAATAAGAACGAACATTATATTCATCTTCCACTACTTCACCTAATGTGAGCAAATAACACCCATCCTCCGTTCTTACCTGTAGCATTTCAGCACTAGTTATATTGTCGGTGACATCTAATGTTACGGTTCCTGATTGATTCTTTAAATTCACTATAGCCTGCTTAATATGTGACCATGTGGGGGACTTGTAATTATCTCCTTTTCCATTCAAGGTCCAGCTGATAGAAAAATTCATTCTTAATTTTTTTCCTTAATTGATTTCATTCCAGGGGTCCAATATAACGTTTTTCCTGTATTTTCTTCATATATTGTAAGTGATTTCAGTCCTGCTTTGTCAGCCATTGCTGCAATGTCACCACGGCAATAACCACAGATAGGTTCTTTTGATACTCTCAATATCATCTCTCGACCTATAGTTATCCCGTCTTCATAAGCTTGTTGGATAGTTCCAACTTCTGCATGTGCTGATGCCATATTTCCATTAGGAAGGTTTTTACCGGGATATTTTTCTATTTTGGCTTGTATCCGACCATTAATCAGTGTGGGTCGACTTTGATCACCAAGATAGTAATCTGACCGATTTCCCTGATTGGTGTCAGTAAATTTCTTCCCGGTTTCTTTATCGGTTAACTCTGCTGTTACCTTGGGAATGGAGGTATGAGTCTTTTTATCCAAAACTCTACTGCTTTCCTGAATTGTGAGCTTATCTGGTGAGACGATTCCTTCTGCTGGTTTGGTTATGGTTTTGTTACCTGCTACTCCGCCAAATATTGCCAATGAACCCAGGCTCATATTTGCTACGCCACTACCATATTTGCCGTCAATAACCTGACCAATACCCGTACCTGTTTGGTATGAACCACCTGCTACAAGGCTTCCCCGAATAAGTGTTCCTGGCGTGCCGGGTAATACCATTAAGGCATCCGTTCCGAGAGCAGCTTGTCCTGAATGTACGCTGTACGTTTTCAGATAGCTTAATGCTTCATTATAGGCTTTCGCATCTACGGCAGCCGCAACAAATGCGCCCCCGTTAACTAAATTCTGAATTGCTGTCGCAGCTTCTTTTCCTGAAAAACCATATTCTGTCTGCAATTCATAGCCATATTGATTGAGTAAAACAGACAATTCCTGTTTTCCTTTCTCATCTAATGTACCTTTGCGATATTTATCTAACATCACATTACTGGCTTTGTCTTCATTGGTGAGTCTGACGATATTTTGTGAAGCTTCCAAGAGGTTTTTACCTGCCTTTTGGTCGTCAAGCACTTTGATCAACGCATCATTCTTTTTGACACTCAAAAAGTTATTCTCAATCGCATTCTTCCCAGCCTGTGCCCCGGTAATGGCACTTCCGGTAGAGTCTCCTGCAATTCCGCCTGCCAGACCCGCCGCCAGGGTGGAGAAGGTGCTGATAGTCTGCTTTTCCTCTTCACTTAAGTCACTGACTTTAACATCTTCACCATGAATATGCTTCATCAGTGCCTGGGCGGCCAGTTCACCGGAAGCAGCACCCGTCAATGCATTGTTACCGCTGGCTTCCGCAACCACCGCACCCAGAATCGCATGGGCCAGGGTATTAGTGGTGATATCCACTTTACCGGTTTGCGGGTCAGTGGTCAGGTCTTTTATCACCCCGGCCAGATACGGTGAAGCCCCACCCGCCAGTGCCTGACCAATATTCCCGCCTGCCAGCCCCTGAATGGCTGCCGTTGCGGCCTGTAAGGCGGTCTGGTATTTACCGCCGGTACCAAAGCCGGAATCATTCAGTGCCTGATTGTAAGCCGTGTTGTAGATTTGGTTTTTGATGTCATCCTCAGTTGGGGGGAGAGTGCTGGTTTTCGCCAGTTTCGCTCTGGCATCCGCTTTGTCCTGCTCGTTGATATTCGCCATTTTCGCGTTGGCGGCTTTGGTGGCGATAATAGACCCCTCGGTACTGGCAATATCGATTACTTGTGCGCTGATTTCCCGAATGAGTTGCGCCTGTCTCAGTCGTTTCTGCTCTTTCTCTTTATCAAAGATAGGGCTTAACGCATTGCCGGCATTATCCGTGTCGCGGCTCAGGGTGGTGATATCCTGCTGTTGGTGGTCCTTATCCCGGATAGCAATCGTGCCGTCACTAACGGCGGCATGAGTGGTACTTTGGGCATGGCCTTCTTTATTCGCGCCCCCCAGGGTATTGGAGGCCAGATTACTCAGCAATGAGCTCCCTACCGGTCCGCCAGTGCTGAATCCGGCGCTCCGGTGTTCGGTTTTGAAATCCGCTTTGTTTTGAATATCCCCGAAGCTCAGGGTACCGGTCTCCAGGGTGTTTTTGTCTTTATCGGCGGTACTGGCAATCACCGAACCGTCAAGCTGGGTATGTTCACCCACCTTCACCTCATAGCCGCCTTTGCCGGCAAACAGCCCGGTCTGTTCCTGCACGGAGTCAAAGTTGCTGTGGATTTTGTCGCGGCCAATACTGAGACTCACTGTCCCATCAGTCTGAGGGCCGACCGTGACACTGACGCCGGCACTGACGTTCTGCTGCTTCATATCGTAGCGGTTGCTGTCTTGTTCGCTGGTGAGCGTCAGGTTGCGTTTTACGTCGGCGGTAATCTGTTCGCCACTGACCTAGGCACCTTTGAGGGTGGCATCTCGGCCGGCATTGAGGATGACGGTTTGCCCCGCATCCACGATGGTTTCGTTATGGCTGACGCCGTCACCGCTTTCACGGCCTTT
>NZ_JBHFKZ010000074.1:0-15152 GCF_042879375.1 Photorhabdus sp. RM323S | reverse complement strand
TCGAAAGGGACCCCGGGAAACTGACGTTGCATCCACATATCAAAAACATAGTGCAGGAACAGATTTGCCAGCACCGGGCTGATAACTCCTCCTTGCGGCGTCCCCTGTTCCCGTAAAAGCTCCTCCCCATTATCTTTCACCATCAGTGCTGTCAGCCAGCGCTCAATGTACAGGCAAATTCAGGGACGGGTTGTATGTTTCCTCACCGCTTTCATCAACAGGTCATGACGAATATTGTCAAACAGGCCCTTGATATCAAACTCCAGAACCCAGTCCTGTTTCCAACAACGTTTTCTTGTGATCCTGATGGCATCAATCGCCGATTTATTTGGCCGGTAGCCATAAGAATCCGGCATAAAATGCGGCTCGACTAACGGTTCAAAATTGAGTCTGACCACCATTTGTGCAACACGATCCGCAACAGTGGGAATACCCAGCAGGCGTTCACCACCTGATTTCTTGGGAAACGCGGTCAACCAGTGATAAACCGCTGACAAATCAACCTCGTAAGTGTGAAGCATCAAACAGACTCCCGTCACCAGCGACGTCAATGCTATCCCGGTCAACAGCCAGCACTGCATAATAACGGTAAGTGGCTCATGGTGTCAGTATCCAAATGAAGATAAGGAAGTTGTAGCGTGCATGGTCCAGACGGTGAGATGACCGGAGCCTTACGCATTACGCCCGCAGGACGTGGTTTTAAGTTGAGAATAACAATCCGGTATAAACAACATATACCGGATTATCATATCAAGGTTAAATTATCCAATACTACTGATTATATTAGTATTACACTACCGCTCCATCGCAATTGGTTATCAATGCCATATTCAAAGCCTGAGCTAAAGTGGCTTTATTCTCATTATCCTCCAATAAACTAAAATGATTAGCCGGAATAGCAATCAATTGAAGTGAAGTGTCGGGCATTACCCGTTCCCAACCTAACGACGGTTCTATGCTCACGAGCTCTGGATTTCCATCCATCACAAAAGAAACAGCGGGAGAAGGTTCTACCGCATAGAACTGATGCAGCGTTATTGCTAATGCTGGCGGCTCATAATTCGTAACTATTTGTGTGTAACGTTCGATCTGCTGCCAACATTTTGCAATCACATCAGCACGCAGGTTTGCTGGATATAACGCCAATTCTTGCGCCGCAGTAATAAACTGAACCAAATTCAGCTCATCAATTCGCCGATATAACGCCGCAATCTCTTCTTTGCACGCCTCCCCTGACTGCCGGGCCAGCTCAGTAAAGAAATGATGTTTGGACTGCATGGCCTCTTTGCCAAAATAATAAGGCGCAGGTGTATCAATCAGCCCTAGGAAATCGACCCGCTCGCCAGCACTCAAAAGCCGCTGGACAATGGCATAAGCCAATATCCCACCAGAAGAGTAGCCACTTATCCGGTACGGGCCTGCTGGTTGAACAGCTTTCATCAAGGTGATCATTCTAGCTGCCTGCTCTTCCATCGTTAACATCGGTTCTTCACTGATGGATGGCCAAGGTAGCGCATAAATCGGGTAGCCCGACAGGATATGTTGAGCCAGCCCGAAGACATAAGAATAATCACCCATGCCACTGGGAACAAAGAACAATGGCAATCCTGTTCCATCAGGTCGCACCGATATAGCGCGGCTTTGCGGCTGATACAATAAATCTGAGGTAATTTTTTCGGCCAATTCGGACAACCCAGGGAATTGGAACAAAGTATTCAATGTAAAAATCAAACCTCGGCCAGCGGCAAGATTCATCATTCGCATAGCAAGCAGCGAGTGACCGCCCAACGCGAAGAAATTGTCATACCGGCTAACCTGCTCAATCCCTAGCAATTCACACCAAATCTCTGCTAATACGGTTTCCGTTTCGCCTTGTGGTGCCTCGTAAGCCTGACGAGCAAACGCTTCACTGTCCGGCTCCGGTAACGCATGACGATCCAACTTACCGTTTGGCGTCAATGGAAAAGCGTCCAGACACACAAAGGCTGACGGCACCATATAGTCAGGTAAAATGGCACTCAAGTGGGTACGCAAACTATTCACTAACTTTTCATCCGCTTGCGCCACCACATAAGCCACCAAGCGTTTGTCCTGCCCTTCACCCAACGCCAGCACCACAGATTGACTTACCGCAGAATGCTCCACCAACCGGGCCTCAATTTCACCCGGTTCAACTCGGAAGCCCCGAATTTTCACCTGATGATCATTACGCCCCAAGAACTCCAGATTGCCATCCGACAAGTAGCGAACCAAATCCCCGCTTCGATACATCCGTGCATTTGGATTATCGCTAAACGGATCAGTCAGGAAGTATTCAGCGGTCAGTTCAGCACGGTTGAGATAACCCCGCGCTACACCAGTCCCCCCAATATACAATTCCCCCACCGCGCCTAACGGTACTGGCTGCCCCTGAACGTCGAGCAGGTAAACCCGTGTATTCGGCAGCGGACGACCAATGACATTAGCCTGCCCCATGCCCTCGTTTAGGCAGGATGTCGTCGTGGTAATCGTGGCTTCTGTAGGACCGTAGCAATTAACCAGAACAGGGTTTTCACCGTAAACCGATAGCCAACGTTGTAACTCATGATCAGGTATTGCTTCCCCACCAATGCAAATAATCCTTAAGCCCTGATAGATATCGTCTTCATTAATATCTGATATTATCCGCCAGAATTGAGCAGGTATTGCGATGTAGGTAATTTTATAAGACTCACACAGACGCCAGAATTCCTGTGCACTCAGGGTCCATTGATTTGTCCTTAAGACTAATTGTGCTCCCTGTGTTATTGCACAAAATATTTCTGATACACAAACATCAAAAGAAAGGTTGCAAAATTGTAATATGCGGTCAGATGCATTAAATAACCACTTCGTGTTCAGCGAAGTAATTTGACTGACCAGTTGCCTATGCTCAACCATCACCCCCTTCGGTGTGCCGGTCGAACCGGAGGTGTAAATCACATACGCCAGATGCCGTGAGGTCAATTCAGGTATCTGTGGATTGCTGTCTGGCTGGTCAGGCAATGTATTCGGATCAAGCACTGTCAGCCCGGTCAGTGCGTTCTCGCCCAACGTTGTACGCCCAACGACATCAGCCAGCAAAATAACCGGTGAAACATCGGCCAAAATATGTGATAGGCGTTCGCCCGGATAATCCGGATCCAGCGGCACATAAGCCGCGCCAGCTTTCAGCACCGCCAACAATCCCATTACCATCGCCGGTGAACGGGTCACGCAAATCGCCACGCGCTGTTCAGGCACAGCACCTAGCGCAATCAACTGATGGGCCAACCGGTTAGCGCGAGCATTTAATTCGGCATAACTAAGGGTTTGTTCCTCATAGATTAACGCTGTCGCGTCAGGAGTTTGCTCCACCTGTTGTTCAAACAATTGATGAATACATAACGGGTTAAGATACGAGGTTTCCGTCGCATTCCAAGTGTTCAACAGTAACGTACACTCCGTTTCAGGCAGAATGTTCAATGTCCGTACCGGCGTTTCCGGGGTCTGTTCCAGCGCCGCCGCCAAGCTCTCCAGTGCCTGTTGCATATAGCCACATACCCGTTCAGGCTCAAACGGCTGGATCACCTGAGCAGTCAGCCCCAGTGCGTCACCAAAATCCTCCACCGACAAGGCAAACGGATAGTTGGTAAACTCCTGCGCACCAAGGAATTCAATACCGTCTATCGTTTCATCCAAAGGGTCCGACTGATCATTATGTCGGTAGTTCAACAGTGCGCTAAACAGTGGCACGCCATCCCGCACCCCACTACAACGCTGGACCAGCGCCAGTGAGGCGTGTTCATGTTCCAACAATCCCGCTAACCGGCTATGTACTGCCTGTACACTATCACGCACCGGCGTATCATCCATACCCAGCCGCAACGGCAAGGTATTGATAAACACCCCCATGCCGCTGTCAACCCCTTTCCCCACTGCCATACGCCCAAATATTACGGTACCGAACACCACCTGTTCCTGTCCGCTGGTACGCGACAATACCTGCGCCCAAGCCAAATGACATAAAGCAGCCAGACTTACCCCCAAACACCGGGCTTGACCACGCAGACGGTCATTCAGCTCAGGAGCCAACATCCGCTGCGATTCCGTCACCTGCGAACCATCACGATGCACCTCTGTCAACCCAAACGGCAGCGTGGGTTCATCCACCCCGGCCAACATATCGGTAAAGAAGCGAATATGCGCTTCCTGACCCACCCCTAACCGGGCCTGCGCCACCAAATTGCGGAAAGGTGTCGGCGTTGGCAGGCTCTCCTCCTGCCTGTCCAGATAAGCTTGTACTTCACGGTTCATCACGTCCAGCGTGGTATGGTCGCCAATCAGATGATGCAGCAATTGCAGTACAACCCAACGGCCATCGGTTTCCTGTGCTACCACAAAGCGCAGTAACGGGGCTTCACTTAGGTCTAAACGATGGTGACGGGGATCAAAACGCTCAGCCAATTGCCCGCTAACCGGTCCATCAGCTGGATTCAGTGTCAACTCAGTCACCGACAAGGATGCCTGACGCCAAACCACTTGGGCGGGCACTGACAATCCTTGCCAGATAAAGGCGGTACGCAGGATATCGTGTCTATTAACTACCTGTTGCACCGCCGCCAGATAACGGTCCAGCAAAGTCCGCTCAGTAAAGACCATCTGACCGGTTAATAAATAGGGGTCCCCTTTGTTTGCCAGTAGGTGGTGAAACAAAATACCATCCTGCAACGGCGACAACGCATAGATATCCTGAATATTGGCAACCCCACCCGGCACTTGCCCGACGATGCGGTCAATGTTAGCTTGAGTCAAATCAATTAGCGGCAACATTTCCGGTGTCAGCGTCGTAGTTGCCGGGGTGATCACGTTATCCGGCACGATTACAGCCTGATGCTGTCCTAACTTCTGAGCCAGATCTAACAACACCGGAGACTGGAACAGATCACGCGCCGCCAGTGTCAACCCCAAGTGACGCAAGCGTTCAATCATCCGTACAGCGAGCAGTGAATGGCCGCCCAACGCGAAGAAGCTGTCATACCGACTAACCTGTTCAATCCCCAGTAATTCACGCCAAATCGCCGCCAACGCCATTTCCGTTTCGCCTTGTGGCGCTACGTAAGCCTGACGGGCAACAGCTTCACTGTCCGGTGCCGGTAGCGCCCGACGATCCAGCTTACCGTTCGGCGTCAACGGAAACGTATCCAGCCGTACAAAGGCTGATGGCACCATATAATCAGGCAAAATTTTACTCAGGTGAGCACGTAAGTTATTCACCAGCCCGTCATCCACAGGTGCCACCACATAGGCCACTAGCCGTTTATCCGGTCCATCACCTAGCGCCAACACAGCCGCCTCACGTACCGCCGGGTGTTCTACCAGACACGCCTCAATTTCTCCCGGTTCAATCCGGAAGCCTCGGATTTTAACCTGCTGGTCATTACGGCCGAGGAACTCCAGATTACCATCCGGTAGGTAACGGGCCAAATCCCCGGTGCGGTACATGCGCGCATCAGATTCATCACTAAACGGATCGATAAGGAAACGTTCAGCGGTTAACTCAGGGCGATTGAGATAACCTTGGGCTACCCCATCGCCACCGACATAAATTTCACCGATCACACCTGGCGGTACCGGTTGACCATAAGCATCCAGCAGATAAACTCGTGTATTCGCTATTGGTCGGCCAATGGGGATTCGGGTCGCTCCCTGTGGTAACGCCTCGATAGGATACATGGTGGTAAAGGTGGTTCCCTCACTCGGACCATAAGCCTGCAATAATTGCTGTGGCGGACGATTATTCAGAACCTGAGCAATCACCTGTAAATCGGGTATATCCCCCCCGAAAATCAGGATCTTAATTTGTGGAAGAATGGGAGATAACTCTGCCGCCAACCGGTTAAACAACCCAATAGTCAGCCACAGAACCGTGATGCGGTGATGCTGTAAAGTCAGTACTAACTCCTGTGGTGTTAATAAGGTAGCACGGTCGATAACCACTAAAGTACCACCGTTAAGCAACGGCGCCCAAACTTCAAACGTGCTGGCATCGAAAGCCGGATTAGCCGTAAAGGCAACCCGATCCTCCGGTCCGATGTTGGCATAGCCATTATTGATGACCAGCCGGACCATAGCACGATGCCGCACCAAAACCCCTTTGGGTGTGCCGGTAGAGCCGGAGGTGTACATGATATACGCCAATTCTGTGCTGGAACGCGGCACATCAGGATTGATACGATCTCGCTCTCTGTTCGCACTTTTCTCATCCGAGAGACGCAACAACGGAATAAGCAAGTTAGCCGGAATATCAGTCCGTGTATCGGTAAGCAGCAACCGGGCAGAACAATCACTTATCAGCCAGTTTTTCCTCTCATCCGGCATACTGGGATCAACCGGCACGTAAACAGCACCAGCTTTGAGAATCGCCAATTGGGCCACCACTAGTTCCATTGAGCGCTCTAACAGGATCGCAATATGGTCATCAGGGCGAATCCCCTGTTCGATTAACTGACGGGCCAATCGGTTAGCGCATGTATTCAGTTCCATATAGCTGAAGGTTTTATCTCCCGCTATCAGTGCCGTGGCCTCCGGAGTTTTCTCCACCTGTTGTTCAAACAACTGATGAATACATAACGCCTCAGGGTAAGGGGTCTCTGTAGCATTCCAGGTTTCCAGTAACAGCGTGCGTTCCGTTTCGGGTAGGATATTCAAGGCGCGTATCGGTGTCTCCGGCGCTTGCTCCAAAGCGTCTACCAGACTTTCCAGCGCCTGTTGCATATAACCGCATAGACTTTCCGGATCAAACGGTTGCACTACCTGAGCCGTCAGCCCCAGAGATTCACCAAAATCCTCCACCGACAGCACAAACGGGTAGTTAGTTCGCTCCTGTGCGTCAAGAAACTCAATACCGTTTATCAGTTCATCTGACGTTGCCGACAAAGCATTATGTCGATAGTTCAACAGCGCGCTAAAGAGCGGTGTACCGCTGGCAATCCCACTGCATCGCTGGGCCAGTGCCAATGAAGCATGCTCATGCGCCAATAATCCGCCGAATCGGGTATGGGCGGCCTGCACACTGTCCCGCACTGGGGTCTCATCGATATCCAGCCGCAACGGCAAGGTATTGATAAACAATCCCATGCCATTGTCAGCACCGTCTCCCGCCTGCATACGCCCAAACAGCACCGTACCAAACACGACACTCTGCTGACCACTGGTACAGGACAACACCTGCGCCCAGGCCAGATGACACAGCGCCGCCAGACTGACACCCAAACGTCTAGCCTGACTACGCAAACGGTCATTTAGCTCAGGAACCAGCATCCGGTGAGATTCCGTCACCTGAGAACCGTCACGACGTACCTCCGTCAATCCAAACGGCAACGTCGATTCATCCACCTCCGCCAGCATCTCAGTAAAGAAGCGAGTGTGTTCTTCCTGACTGACACCCAACCGGGCCTGCGCCACCAGATTGCGAAACGGAACCGGTGCCGGCAAGCGCTCCTCTTGCCCCGTCAGATACGCCTGCACTTCGCGGTGCATCATTTCCATCGTTTCATGGTCACCGATCAAGTGATGATGCAATTCCAGTAACAACCAACGACCATCCGTTTCCTGCGCAATAACAAAACGCAGTAACGGGGCTTGGCTCAGGTCAAGACGATAGTGAGCGGGATCAAAACGCCGGGTTAACTGGTCACTGACCGGACCGTCAGCCGGGTCCAGAACCAGTTCAGTCACTGACAATGGGGCCTGACGCCAGACCACCTGCGCCGATACTGACAATCCCTGCCAGATAAAGGCGGTACGTAAAATATCGTGCCGATCAATGGTCCGTTGAATCGCCGCCAGATAACGATCCAACAGCGCCCGGTCAGCAAAAACCATCTGGCTGACTAACAGATACGTATCACCTTTACTCTCCAGCAGATGGTGGAACAAAATGCCATCCTGCAACGGCGACAGTGCATAGATATCCTGAATATTCGCCATCCCGCCCGGTACCTGTCCGACGATGTGGTCAATATCAGCCTGAGTTAAATCAATCAGCGGCAACATCGCCGGTGTCAGCACCGTCGTATCCGATGTAATACCGTTGTCAGGCACCCGGATTTCATCATGCTGAACCAGAGACTGTGCCAGAACACCGAGAGTTGGATGTTGGAATAGCGTTTGTACTGATACGCCCAGACCAATACGCCGCAATCGTTCAATCATGCGCACGGCGAGCAGGGAGTGGCCGCCCAATGCAAAGAAGCTGTCATGCCGACTAATCTGCCCAACATTCAGCAATTCACACCAAACAGCCGCCAGCATCGTTTCTATCTTCCCTTGCGGGGCTTCATAAACTTGGCGGGCAAACGCCGCCTCCCCCGGCGCAGGCAACGCCAGGCGATCCAGCTTGCCATTCGGCGTTTGCGGGAAGCTATCCAGCCGCACAAAGGCTGCCGGTATCATATAATCAGGTAAAACCGCGTGCAGGTGTTCACGTAAATCAGCAGTCAATCTCTCATGCGCTTGTGCCGCTACATAGGCGACCAGCCGTTTGCCCAGCTCATCATCCAGCGCCAGCACCGCCGCTTCTTGTACCGCCGGGTGTTCCACCAGCCGAGTTTCAATTTCCCCCAGTTCAACCCGGAAGCCGCGAATTTTGACCTGTTGGTCGTTACGACCGAAGAATTCCAACTCACCGTCCGGCAAATAACGCGCTAAATCCCCGGTGCGATACATCCGCGCATTGGACACTGGACTAAAGGGGTCGGGTATAAACCGTTCCTCGCTCAATGTCAGTCGATTCAGATAACCCCGTGCCACCCCCACGCCACCAATATACATTTCACCCACACAGCCCAATGGCACTGGTTGGCTGTATTTGTCCAGCAGGTAGACACGCGTATTTCTAATCGGTCGACCGATAGAACGATCGTCTGCCGGGGATAATATTTCTTTACAGGTCGCCGTCACGGTATTTTCCGTCGGACCATATGCATTCAATAGCTGGGGTCGGTGACCTTCCTGCCTAAACCACTCCTGAATAGCGTTCTTTTTAACCGCCTCACTGCCAATGATGATCAACCGGAGACACTCCGGCAACGATAATCCGTCGTCTCTGGCCGCCAGTTCAGACCAGAATAAAGTCGGCAGAAACATCACCGTGATACGGCTTTGCCGGGCTAAAGCAATAAATTCTGCCATTGAAGCTAGCCAGCTATCATCACGAATGACCAGCGTGGCTCCGTTGCATAATGACGAGAAGCACTCTTCCACTGAAACATCAAACGCAAAAGCCGCAAATTGCAACACCTGGTCTTGCGCGGTGATGGCATAGGGTTCATTAACCCCCAGATAACGTTGATACACAGCCTGATGTTCTACCATCACTCCTTTCGGCTGCCCGGTTGAACCGGAGGTGTAGATCGCATAGGCCAGATGCTGCGGCGTTAATGCAGTCACTAATGGATTGTTGTTCGGTTGGTCAGGCTGGATATTCGGATCAATTACCGTCAGCCCGGCCAGCCCCTCGCTACCCAGTGCGGCCTGTCCGATCGCATCAGCCAATACCACTGACGGGGCAGAGTCATGCAGGATATACGTCAGACGCTCCTGCGGGTAAGTTGAGTCCAGCGGCACATAAGCTCCACCGGCTTTCAACACCGCCAACAACGCCACCACCATCGCGGGGGAGCGTGCCACGCAAATCGCTACCCGTTGCTCCGGTATTACGCCGAATGTAATCAGTTGATGGGCCAACCGGTTGGCGCAGGCGTTCAACTCGGCATAACTCAGTGTCTGCTCTTGATACACCAGTGCCGTGGCCTCCGGGGTTTGCTCCACTTGTTGTTCAAACAACTGATGAATACATAACGCCTCAGGATACGGGGTCTCCGTGGCGTTCCAGGTTTCCAGTAATAATGTGCGTTCGGTTTCAGGCAGGATATTCAGTGTTCGTACCGGCGTCTCTGGGGCCTGCTCTAGGGCCTCTACCAAACTCTCCAGCGCCTGCTGCATATAATTGCATAAGCTTTCCGGATCAAACGGTCGCACCACATGAGCGATCAACCCCAATGTAGCGCCATCGTCCTCCACCGACATCCCAAAGGGGTAGTTAGTGCTCTCTTGTTCGCCCAGAAATTCAATCCCGTCTATTATTTCATCCAAAGGATCAAGCTGCTCATTATGGCGGTAGTTCATCAGGGCACTAAAGAGGGGTGTACCACTGACAACCCCACTGCATCGTTGAGCCAGCGCTAGTGAGGCATGTTCATGCTCCAACAATCCCGCCAGCCGGGTATGTACTGCCTGTACACTGTCCCATACCGGCGTATCATCGATGTCCAGCCGTAGCGGCAGGGTATTAATAAACAGCCCCATGCCGTTGTCTGCCCCTTCTCCCGCCGCCATGCGCCCAAACAGCACGGTGCCAAACACCACTTTCTCCTGACCACTGGTACACGACAATACCTGCGCCCAAGCCAAATGACACAACGCCGCCAGACTGACACCCAAACGCCGGGCCTGACTACGCAGACGGTCGTTCAAACTGGCCGTCAGCAGCAGATGGGATGCTATCTCCTGAGATCCATCACGATGCACATCCGCCAGCCCGAACGGCAGCGTTGGCTCATCCACCTTCGCCAACATCTCGGTAAAGAAACGAGTATGCGCTTCCTGATCTCCCCCTAGCCGGGCTTGAGCCACCAGATTGCGGAACGGTACCGGGTCAGGCAGGCTATTCCCTTGTCCGGCAAGGTACGCCCGCACTTCACGGTTCATTACTTTCGTTGCGGTATGGTCGCCAATCAGGTGATGCTGCAATTCCAGTAACAACCAGCATCCATCAGTCTCCTGCGCCACCACAAAACGCAACAACGGAGCCTGCCCCAAATCGAGACGATAATGACAGGGATTAAAACGTTGAACGAGTTGATCACAAACCGGGCCATCAGCTGGGTCCAGCGCCAGCTCAGTCACCGACAAGGATGCCTGACGCCAGACTACCTGAGCCGGCACTGACAACTCTTGCCAGATCAAGGCGGTACGCAGAATATCATGGCGATCAATCACCTGTTGCACCGCCGCCAAATAATGGTCTAACAGAGAGCGGTCAGCAAAGGCCATCTGACTAACCACCAGATAGGGATCACCTTCACTTGCCAATAAGTGGTGGAACAAAATACCGTCCTGCAACGGCGACAGGGCATAGATATCCTGAATATTAGCTATCCCACCCGGTACCTGCCCGACGATACGATCAATCTCAGCCTGAGTCAGATCAATCAGCGGCAACATTTCCGGGGTAATTTTCGTCGTCGCTGACGTAATCACATTCGGCGGCACCGCCATAACCGGTTGCTGCCTCAGTGTTTGTGCTAATTCAAACAACACTGGCGACTGGAACAGGTCACGCACCGCCAGCGTTAAACCCAAGTGACGCAAGCGTTCAACCATCCGTACAGCGAGTAGCGAGTGGCCGCCCAATGCAAAAAAGCTGTCATACCGGCTGACCTGTTCGATCCCCAGTAATTCACGCCAGATTGCCGCCAGCGCCATTTCCGTTTCTCCGTGTGGCGCAGCATAAACCTGACGGGCCAAAGCTTCATTGTCCGGTGCTGGCAATGCCCGGCGATCCAACTTACCATTCGGGGTTAATGGAAACCCATCCAGACACACAAAGGCTGTCGGCACCATGTAATCCGGTAAAATGGCACTCAGGTGATCACGCAGACTAACCACCAGCCCCTCATGGGCTTTCGCCACCACATAGGCCACCAGCCGTTTTTCCAGCCCATCACCTAACGCCAACACAGCCGCCTCTCGCACCGCCGAATGCTCCACCAGACGATTCTCAATCTCCCCCGGTTCAATGCGGAAGCCGCGGATTTTAACCTGTTGATCATTACGACCCAAGAATTCCAGATTGCCATCCGGCAGATAACGGGCTAAATCCCCGGTCCGATACATGCGCGCATTCGGTTGATCACTAAAGGGATCTGTCAGAAAACGTTCAGCAGTCTGGTCAGGGCGATTAAGATAACCACAGGCAACCCCATCTCCCCCCACATAAATCTCACCGATCGCCCCTGTCGGTACCGGTTGACCGTAAGCATCCAGCAGATAAATACGTGTATTGGCTATCGGCCGACCAATGGGGATCCGGGTCACTCCCTGCGCTAATGCCACAATAGGATACATAGTGGTAAAAGTAGTTCCCTCACTCGGACCATAAGCTTGTAATAATTGTTGCGGCGGGCGATTATCCAGAACTTGAGCAATCACATGTAAATCGGGGATATCACCCCCGAAAATCAGGATATTAATCTGCGGCAGAACCGGGGATAACTCTGCCGCCAGCCGGTTAAACAACCCGATAGTCAGCCACAGCACTGTGATGTGGTGGGCCTGTAAAACCCGTACTAACTCCTGTGGTGTTAATAACGTGGCGCGGTCAATAACCACCAACGCCCCGCCACTGAGTAATGGAGCCCAAACTTCAAATGTGCTGGCATCGAAAGCGGGATTAGCTGTAAAGGCAACCCGATCATCATGGCCGATTTCGGCATAGCCATTATTGATGACCAACCGGACCACCGCACGATGGGGTACCAACACCCCTTTTGGGGTACCGGTGGAACCAGAGGTGTACATGATATACGCTAAATCAGCGCTGGAACGCGGTAAATCAGGGTTGGGACAATCTTCCTCTCTATTCATGTCTGTCTCATCAGAGAGGCGAAACAGCGGAACCAAGAGGCCGACCGGAATCTCAGATTGTTCATCAGTAATCAGCAACTTAGCTGAACAATCATTTATCAGCCAATTCTTCCGCTCATCCGGCACACTGGGATCAACTGGCATGTAAACAGCGCCGACTTTAAGAATCGCCAATTGGGCCACCACCAGTTCTATCGATCGCTCTAATAGGAGCGCAATATGATCACCGGGACACACCCCTTGTTCGATTAACTGATGAGCCAGCCGGTTAGCACGAGTATTCAGTTCCGTATAGCTTAGGGTTTTATCACCTGCGAGCAGCGCCGTCGCCGTTGGAGTTTTCTCCACCTGTTGTTCAAATAACTGATGGACACATAACTGATCAGGATAGACGGTTTCCGTGGCGTTCCAGGTATCTAACAACAAAGTACGCTCCGCTTCCGGCAGGATATCCAATACCCGAACGGGCATTTCCGGGGTTTGCTCCAGCGCTTCCACCAGACTCTCCAGTGCCTGTTGCATATAACCGCATAGGCTTTCCGGATCAAACGGTTGCGCTACCTGAGCCGTCAGACCAAGAGTAGAACCGCCATCCTCTACCGACAGCACAAACGGATAGTTAGTTCGCTCCTGTTCGCCCAGGAATTCAATCCCGGCCATTGTTTCATCCAAAGGATCGGGCTGCTCATTATGGCGATAGTTCAACAGGGCGCTAAAGAGCGGCGTACCACTGTCAACCCCACTGCATCGTTGAGCCAGCGCCAATGGAGCATGTTCATGCTCCAACAATTCAGCCAGCCGCAGATGCGCCTCCCGCACACTGTCCCGTACCGGGGTCTCATCCATATCCAGCCGCAGCGGCAGGGTATTGATGAACAATCCCATTCCTTCCCCCACGGCCATACGCCCAAACAGGACGGTACCAAACACCACTTTCTCCTGTCCGCTGGTACGCGATAACACTTGCGCCCAGGCCAGATGACACAACGCCGCCAGACTGACGCCCAAACTCCGGGCCTGACTGCGCAGACGGTCATTTAACTCAGGAGCTAACATCCGATGGGATTCTGTCTTCTGAGATCCATCACGATACACACCTGTCAGCCCGAACGGCAACGTTGGCTCATCCACTACCGCCAACATATCGGTGAAGAAATGGGTATGCGCTGCCTGACTCACTCCCAACCGGGCCTCAGCCACCAGATTACGGAACGGCACCGGCGCAGGCAGATGATCCCCCTGTCCGGTAAAATAGGCCCGCACTTCACGGTGCATGACTTCCATCGTTTCGTGGTCGCCAATCAAATGATGCTGCAACTCCAATAAGAACCAGCGACCATCGGTTTCCTGAGCGATAACAAAATGCAGTAGCGGTGCCTGATGCAAGTCAAGACGATACTGAGCAGGATCAAAACGCCGGGTTAACTGGTCGATGACTGGACCGTCAGCTGGATCTAGGGTCAGTTCCGTCACGGGCAACCGCGCCCGACGCCAGACCACCTGCGCCGGGACTGACAATCCTTGCCAGATAAAAGCCGTGCGCAAGATATCATGGCGATCAATCGCCTGTTGTACCGCCGCCAGATAACGCTCCAGTAAAGCGCGGTTAGCAAAAGCTACCGGATAGAGTACCAGATAGGGGTCACCTTCCTGTTCCAACAGGTGGTGGAATAGGATACCGTCCTGTAACGGCGACAACGCATAGATATCCTGAATATTCGTTATTCCCCCCGGTACCTGCCCGACAATGCGGTCAATGTCAGTCTGGGTCAAATCAATCAGCGGCAACATCTCCGGCGTCAACTCTGTGGTTGTCGGTGTGATGACGTTAGGCGGGACTATCACAGCCTGATGCTGTCCCAACGTTTGGGCTAATGCCGACAGCACCGGCGACTGGAACAGATCACGCGCCGTCAGAGTCAAATCCAGATGACGCAAACGTTCAATCATCTGTACGCCGAGTAGGGAATGACCG
This sequence comes from Photorhabdus sp. RM323S, assembly GCF_042879375.1. Taxonomy (NCBI): domain Bacteria; kingdom Pseudomonadati; phylum Pseudomonadota; class Gammaproteobacteria; order Enterobacterales; family Morganellaceae; genus Photorhabdus; species Photorhabdus sp. RM323S. The sequence goes on along the minus strand of NZ_JBHFKZ010000074.1, from coordinate 469 downwards.
CCCAACGCAAAGAAACTGTCATGCCGACTGATTTGTTCAATGCCCAATAACTCACGCCAGATGGTCGCCAGAGTGATTTCAGCCTTCCCTTGTGGGGCTTCATAAATCTGACGGGCAAAATCGTCTTCCCCGGGCGCAGGCAACGCCCGGCGATCTAACTTGCCACTCGGGGTCTGCGGGAAGGTATCCAGACGCACAAAAGCCGCCGGTACCATATAGTCAGGTAAAATGGCACTCAGGTATTCACGTAAATCAGCCGCCAATCTCTCATTCGCTTCCGCCTCCACATAGGCCACCAGCCGTTTGCCTTGATCGCTATCCAATGCCAGCACCGCCGCCTCTTGTACCGCCGGGTGTTCCGTCAGTCGGGTTTCAATTTCCCCCAGTTCAATTCGAAAACCACGAATTTTCACCTGCTTATCGTTACGGCCCAGGAATTCGAGGTCACCGTCCGGCAGGTAGCGGGCCA
>NZ_JBHFKZ010000073.1:0-15702 GCF_042879375.1 Photorhabdus sp. RM323S | reverse complement strand
CCGGGGCCAACAAGGTAGTACGGTCGATAACCACTAATGTCCCCCCGTTAAGCAACGGGGCCCAAACCTCAAACGTGCTGGCATCAAATGCCGGATTCGCGGTAAAAGCCACCCGGTCTTCCGGATTGACTTCCGCATAGCTATTATTGATAACCAGCCGGACAACCGCACGGTGGGACACGATAACCCCTTTCGGTACGCCAGTTGAACCGGAGGTGTACATAACATAAACGGCATCCGAACTAAGGCGGGTTAAGTTGAGATTCAACCCCTCTTCTTCCCTGCCTGAGTCTGTTTCTCCCATCATTCGGAATAGCGGCACAGCCAGATTGACCGGAATACCCATTTGATTATCGGTAAGCAGCAACTGAGCAGCACAATCATGTATCATCCAGTGCTTCCGCTCATCCGGTACACTCGGATCAATGGGCACATAAACCGCGCCGGCTTTAAGAACAGCCAGTTGGGCTACCACCAGCGCCACCGAACGCTCCAGCAACAGCGCAACATGCCCACCGGGAAGAACCCCCTGCTCAATGAGCTGACGGGCCAGCCGGTTAGCACGAGTATTGAGTTCAGCATAGCTGAGAGACTGCTCTTCATAGACTAGGGCGGTAGCAGCCGGGGTTTTCGCCGCCTGTTGTTCAAACAACTGATGGATGCACAAGGCTTCAGGATACGGCGTTTCCGTTGCATTCCAAGTTTCCAGTAGCAATGTTCGTTCAGCCTCAGGAAGCAAATTAAGCCGCCCAATGGGCATTTCTTCATCTATCCTTTCTGATGACTGTAACCTCTGTAAATGTTCACTCATCCGCAGGATCACTACCGCATCCAGACGATTTTCATCATAGATCCAACGGAAACCGCCCTGCGTATTTATCTGAAATGTTAGCAACTCGCCAGACCTTTCTTGATCACATAACCGATTATCCTGCACCACAGAGACGGCTACTGGCCATGGATGACGTGTTCTTAATGCTAGGATAGTGCACAGTGCAGGAAAACACGAAAAAAGGTCACGACTATATGTGCCATACCGTGCCAGCAAGGCTAGTTCATTATCAACGGAGTCAGCAACCTCACACCACGGTTTATCAAATGCGACTTCAATGGTCATGGGCACCACCGATGCCATATTTGATAAGTCATCGTTTGATCCCACATACCAACCAACCTGGAACTCTGTCTGCTGAGTCAGACGCGCCAGGTAGATAACGAATGCCTGTAATAACGTTATCCATGACACTTCTTTAATATCTTTACTGTTTTGGGGGAACACTGACTGCCAAGGACTCATTACCCAGCGGGGTTCTGCTGTCTTATGAGAGATGTCGAAAGGTAAATGGGCGGGTTGCAGGGTGGTAAGACGCTTACACCAAAAGGGTTCATAAGGTGCGAGTGTTTGAAGCGTATTCTTGATATTCCGCGCCTGTTGTGGCGAAAGCAGAGGCAACTGTTCACCGGGTTCCAATTCTGATATTTCTGCAAGCGCTCTGGCAGACAACAACTGACCTTCCAGAGTGGAAAATCCCCCGATCCGGACATCCTCACTGCCCGTCGTCACCTGCCAGCTCTCCTCCTCCACACGGATCAACATTCCCGGTTTTCCCCCAGAACAGATGTCCAGCCGCTGAAGCCAGGAAATTCGTACCGTATCCTGTTTTAGTAGAAGTTTTGGGCAGCCCAATGGATTGGCATAATTCTCTCCAAAGTCTAATGCGTGCACTAACGCCAACAATATCTCGCCCGGCTGTTCCCAGCATAGGTACCCACCCGCATCCGGGCGACGCGATAACACATAAAAACTCCGTTTCGAAAGGTCTTGTGGATAAGTTATCAGTGTGCCGTGACTCAGATCTTTTAATAGTTCATTAAATCCTTTTTGAGCCGCCTGATAACATTTCAGATTCAATAAGAAAGCCGTATCTTGTTCTTCAATCGATACCGGCCATTGCACCGCGATGTTTCCGGCATTCACATCGCCTTCAATACAGTGCCAAGAAATGGCATACGATGTTTCCCTCGCTAACAGCGCCCAGGACGTTGCATGACTGCCCGCATAGCGAGGCAAAGGACTATCATGATAATTAAAAGCCCCGCCACGAATTTGTTCAATGAACGACACCGGCAGGATGATGGGATTGACGATTGAAAAAAGCCAATCGACAGGCTGTAACGTGATTTGTTCTTGTAATGCATCAACCGAGTTCACACAAACAATCCCTTGTTGGGCAGCCCACGTTTGTAGAACAGTATCAGTAGGCAGCACTGCTTGTATGGTATGCCCAGCCGCCTGAATTTGTTCGGCGCAGAACACCGCAAGGGGCGTTCCCCCCACCACAACGCATATTCGTGATGGAATCGATGCATCATACGTATTATGAGTTATATTTTTATATGACATCTGAGAGAGAGCTTCGTCTTTAAGAACATTTCCCTCTGTAGCAATGTTACCTTTCATATATTACCTCAACGAATTTGTTAGATATTTGAAGACTATTAATCCCGGGAGTCACCCCAAACGTTTTTTCTTGCTTTTTGTCTATTTGACTGGAGAAGAATGCAACGAACACATCAAGCATTAATTAAGATACTTAGGCGGCACTTTCTATCAGTCTTTAAATGCAATAGCCTGATCAATGGTTATAAAACCAACAAACACGTAACAATAATTTTCCTGACAACGGAGTAAATGATTTTTCTGGTGAATCGGAATAAGACATTCCATTTCTGTTCCTATTTTCTAAATAAGCACCTTCAATTTTCATTGACTGAATTTATTATACCGAATAGGTAAAAATATAATTCCATGTAGATTCACATAATAATTACACTCGGTATTATTTTATAAAAATTAATACAGAAAATATTACTTACAATGAGATATATTACAGTTAGTTCGTTCTTTGATGTGATTTTTCATACATTCAAAAATATTTACCAACATATAGTTCAAACTAAGAAAAAATTCAATGAATATGCCCCTTCTAACATATTCATTTAGATTGTTTGCTACCGCGCTCTCACTCTTATTGTCTATTCCATAGGGTTATTTTATTTTTCATGGCGGATTCGACTAATAAGCATTATTTTTAATAAAAAACGAACCTATACAGTACTCAGGCAAAAGAGATAGCTTTTGAACGCATTTTAGTGTGGTTCGAAGGACTAGCAAAGCAAATCGCTCTCACATATTGCATGTACGCGCCGACAAAAAATATTTCCAACAATAACTCTACAATTAAACATATAATTTTGACACTAAGACGGTCAATAAAATAAAATAAAATAAAATAAAATAAAACTGGCGGATTCGACTAATAAAACCCGATTGAGATCACATAACAGACAATAACAATAAACAAATCTGACCAAATAATTCATATGGTAATTATAACCTTCCTTATTTCGTTTTAATACGAAAAAATCCAGTATAAAATCACATACTGGATTATCATATCAAGGTTAAATTATTCAATACTGCTTACTATATTAAAATATTACACCACCTCCTCATCTCAACTGATTACCAACGCCATATTCAAAGCCTGAAATAAAGCGGTTTTATTCTCATCATCCGCCAACAAACTAAAATGGTCACCCGGTATTACAATCAGATCAAGCAAAACATCAAGCATTATCTGTTCCCAACGTTTTTCGATAACATCAGCACACAGATTTACGGGATATAACACCGATTCTTGTGCAGCTTCAATAAAATGCACAAGATTCAACTCACCGATTTGCCAGTACAACGCCACAATCTCCTCTGTGTACTCCTCTCCTTACGGGCAGACCAGCTCAGTTAAGGAAGCACAGCGATCAGTTCAGCACGATATTGTTTCAGAAAACTCACTATTCGCTTGTCTGTTGCGTGGTACTGCATAAACCTAATGAGCCAGTCATGCTCTACATTGTCGAAGAATTTACTGATATCCACTATCTCACACCTGAGATATGAGATAGATAACAACCGGGCGGAGAACGCTATCGGTAACGTGACCATAAGCCAAAAAAATGAGCTGTTTTCAAGCTGAACAGCAAATGACAATGTAAGCCCACTGGACAACGATTACGGCCCAAAAATTTGTCTATACACTACGTTCTACCCAGGGTAAGATTTCACATTTTTAATAAGGTTATTTTGGTTAAATAAAAATCAGAATATGACTTTTTATAGGCATTTCTCTCATTAAAACGTTAAGATCTCTCTCTTCCATAAAAAAGCGATCCTAATAATGAGTATTTTTAATTTTATCAGCAAGATAGAAGACCCTCGCTCTGACATCAATAAAAAACATGAATTAATGGATGTGATTTTTTTAGCCTTCTCCGCTGTATTATGCGGCGCTTCTGGCTGGAAATCGATTCAGGAATTTGGTGAGTTACAGAGCGAGTGGCTTAAACAATACACGCATTTTACTCACGGTATTCCCCGGCGTCACTGTATTGCTAATATTATCAAAATGATAGAGCAAGATGCACTGGTTGAAGCCTTTTATGCCTGGATCAACCAGCGTCGGGTCAGGGCAGGAAAAAGTCTTATCGCCATTGATGGAAAAACCCTGAGAGGAACCTGTAAGGGGACATTATTTGAAGCCCTGCATGGGGTCAGTGCTTATGATGTTGAATCCGGTGTAGCCCTATACCATCAGGCAGCCGAAAGCAAAGGTCAGGAAGGTCCGGTTGCCAGACAATGGATTGAATTACTGGCGCTTGATGGCGCGATTGTCACGATGGATGCCTTGCATTGCCAGAAAGAAACCCTTGCGTTAATGACTCAGCGCGGCGGTGATTTTATTGTGGGTCTCAAAGGCAATCAAAAGACCCTCTATGAATGGGTCAAATCGTATTTTGCTTCGCATTATGAGAGTGATGAGCTTGTTGAATTTACGCAGAAAAATAGCGGTCATGGACGGACAGAATTTCGGCATGTCATGCAAATTCGTGCCGTATTGCCGGAGGTCCTTCAGCGGCAATGGCCTTCAATACAAAGTGTTATTGAAGTCGTCAGTGAACGAAGCGTAAAAGGCCAGCCTCCCCATCGTGATTCACGCTGGTATGTCAGCTCGCTACCGTTGGAGGCGGAAATCGTGGCTAAGGCAATAAGAAGGCACTGGTCGGTAGAAAACGAGCTGCATTGGGTATTAGATGTCACTTTTCGAGAAGATGCTATCTCACTCAAAGATCCTGATGGGGCTGCACAAATGGCGCTTTTTAACCGAATTGCATTAAATGTGATTAAGCAGAATACCAGTATAAAAGACAGTCAGGCGGCTAAACGTCGAAGAGCCATTTGGTCAGGGGAATTCCGTAGTCAACTTATCTTTGATTAAATTAAATACAAAGTGGAATCCCGCCCTGACGTTCTACCCTATTGCCTTCTTGAGTGAGTTGTTGTCCTGGCAGGAAGTTCCTTCAGCTAAATATTACATCAGTTCCTTTTGTTCAGCTATAATCCTACCCCAGTAGCAATGCCAGTATTTTAATAGTGCAGTAGAGGTAATGCTCCCAAGAATTTAATATCGATTTAAATCTTTAGATAAATGCAGGCTTACATAGTGTCAAACATTGGTCGTTACCGTTGATGGTTGATGGTTGATGAAAATATTAATTTTTAAAGAAATCTAATTAACCTGAGTTCTGGATAAGAAATTGACGAAGTGCCTGTTCCAAGAGCAAAGTTTTAGTACTGGCTAAAAAACGCTCCTACGGAGGAACAGGCAATGAACAAGCTAGTTGAAATTTTCTGCGATGTCGATGACTTTTGTCGTTTTTTCATTCCCCAATGGGAGCAGTTTTGCCTCAATAAGGGGGATCGTCTACGTCGCCGACAAGGTCACCTGTATCCCAGTGAAATCATGACCATCCTGATCCTCTTCCACATGTCTCATTACATTGATTTTAAAAACTTTTATCTGGAACATATTTGGCGATATCACCATAACGATTTTCCCACTCTGCTCAGTTATACCCGTTTTATCAGTGTCGCCCCTTCCGTTTTAGTCCCCCTGTGCAGTTATCTGACACAATTAAAAGGGAAACCCACGGGAATTGCATTTATTGATTCCACGAGTTTGCGTGTGTGCCATAACATCCGTATTCCCCGAAATAAGGTTTAAGGGTGCAGCCCAACGCGGGAAAACCTCAATGGGGGGGTTCTATGGTTTCAAATTACACCTGATTGTTAACCATCACGGTGACATTCTGGCACTTAAAGTGACGCCGGGTAATGTCGATGATCGGGAACCGGTTCGTGAATTATCAAAAGAGTTAACGGACTCTCTTTATGGTGACAAAGGTTATCTCAGCCAGGAATTGGCGGATGATTTAGCCCAAACCGGCGTCACTTTCATCACGAAAAAGCGCCGAAACATGAAAGCGAGTATGCAAGCTGAGTGGGATAAAATAATGTTATCAAAGCGTTTTATCATCGAAACAATTAATGGACAATTAAAAACAATTTCTCAAATAGAACATTCTCGCCACCGAAGTATAAAAGGATTTATGTTGACCGTTTTAGGTGGCCTGATTGCTTATTGCCTTAAATTGAAGAAACCATCACTGAAAGTTTTCTACTCAGAAGAAGATTTTTCAGTGACGGCTTAAACAGAATTCGGGTTAATTACTTAACAGTTCATACCTTTAAACCGGAAAACCATCCAAAAATTTTCTGGTTTCATTTGAAAAAACTATTTTATTTCGTTTTTCAAAGCTCTACGGTGACATTCACCATTCGCTTTTTCATGCAAAGTAAACAACATCGGTAATAGAGAACTCAACGCCTCTAGGCTATGCCCGAGCTGACACAAACTCTCTGGCGTAAATTCATGGATGTTATTACTGGCAAACGACAACATTGAGTCACCAAGAAAAGTTACACCATGACACATGCCCATAGTATTTTCTTTGGATGATTCAATTAACTGACACAGTACAGTATCGCTAATACATGAAAAATCCAGTGATGCAATTGCATCCGACATGGCAGACCATAAGATATCCAGATCAGGTATATTACTGTCATCGAGAATGTCTGGGATGCTACTGTGCATAATATTGCTTCTCAATTGATTTAGAAAAAATTAAAACCAAAGAAAAGTCTGTAAGCAAGGTATGTGCTTCGGTTTCTACATTAGATTGCGCGTTAAATGTATAACGCTTTGAGTATGAGGATATGTTACTATTCATATTAGCCATAGCATTAGTTCCGATAATGTTGTGGTCAGACGCTCTGATTGTGTTGCTTCACTTTCAGAGCGTTGCTTTTATGGCTCCTATAGCAGCCACCATATTTTTTCTCTTCGAGATCAATATCCCTTCCTTCTTTTCTGATAACGGGAAGGCCAGATTTCATCAGGCTTCTGTCCCAATGCATTCGCAATGATTGTCTCACCTTTGTGCCAAGGACGCTGTAACGCATTGGATAATGTTGACGATGCCAGTCCAGCTTCCCGAGAAACGGCAGCCAATGACGTTCCTTTCTTCCTTAATGCAGCAATAATATCGGCCGGGTGCCAATCTTTTTTCTCCACAAGAATTCTCCAAGCAGGTATAACTATTTAATAACATTGTAAAACAAAAAGTAACTTCGCTGCTTTAAGCTCTGCTAATGGTATGTTTTACTTCAATCTATATTTCAATTACTCTAAAAAGATATCAGTGCAGATAATCCTTGGAGGATCATTCACTGCTGTAGATTATCGTTCTATAAATAGAAAATTTCAACCATTATTTTCTATTTATAGATATCATTGATCTTTAAATAGAAATTCATTCGTAAAAAGGAAAATATGAACAATAAGACTAACGAAGCTTCTTTCCTTGAAGAAGGAAAAGAAACCTTTAAAAACAGGTTAAAACAGCTTCTTAAAGGAAGGAGTCTTCGAGCTGTTTCAACAGAATGGCAAATACCTTATTCGACGTTAAATAACTATTTCGATAAAAAGACACTACCATCTCTATATGTAGCTCAGAAAATCGCTAGAATAGAAGGTGTTTCTTTGGAATGGCTAGCTTCTGGGACTCCGAATGAAAAACCTACTGATGATTCCCAAAGAGACGACACAGGCTATGGATATGATGAACTAAAAACAGCATGGTCCCTCATTTTAGATTCTCTTGATGTCAAAGAAGCAAAAACATTAATTAATTTAATGCATCGAAAAGGTATTGAAGGGATATTAACCATGATCCATGAAAAGCAAGATATCGAAGAACTTATTGATAAGCTTAAAATTAGATCAAATTTGAAACAAGCAATCAAAGTAGCTCTTGATGGGAATGAATCAACAGATAAAGAAATTTTGCGTTACATTACTACCCTGATAAGTCAAGAAAAAAATTAAACACCGTCAATTAGTGATCATAATAGTGTAGAGCTAAGCACAAGGTATAGAATGACGATACCTTTCAATTCTCGCTTAATCAGGCTAAATAGCCAATTAAGAATGCAGTACACTTAAGAAGCAGCACGGAGAAATGAGTGTGCGAGTATTAAAACAATTGGATAGAACACCCAAAGAATAATTACCAACCTGGCAAGCTAACGAAAAAAGCAGCACTCAACGATAACAGGACACTTTGTTAACGTACCTGTACGTTCAGCCAGATCAAAAGCAGCCTTAGCTCGACGCATGCCTTCAATTTTGCGCTCTTTTACGGACATTTGCTTAAGTTCAGAAATTCGGCGTTTTGATTGCATAACCTTCCCCTATCATCACTCAGTACTACAAGCTATAAGAACCAAAAATCTGTGTTTTTTTGATGTTCACGATGCTGAGAAACCACATGACTTAAAGCTTTCCTATGAATGTACCTCCTGTCAAGGCAAAAGATGTACTATTATAGTACTAACAAATGCCAATATATAGGATTTCCGTATACTAATTTTTTCCTTTTAATTAAGAAGAACGAGAAAACCCCTGTTGATTTCTCAACAAGGGTTTATCCCAAATATTTTTCGGCATCAGCAGCATGATTTCCATCATCTGTGACCCTAGCACGTTACTGGCGGCAATAGCCACAACCAGCGGAGAGAATGCTACAGCAACAAACAGATAGCGTCAAGCATCCTGCGGCAAAAACAGCAGCCCGGTTATAAATCACAAAGAATGGAAAAGAGGAAAATGAAAAGTATAGGTGAAATATCACAATCATTATTATATTATTTTAAATCATGTGAGAAAAGGATATGAATTACAATGACAGTCCAAAGTGTTCTAATGTCAATATCAGAAAGACGTATATCAACTTACAAAAGAGGTTTTAACACAGAAAATGAAGCTGAATGTTTAGGACTCTATATATGGAATAAAAGGCTCTGCGCCACTTTCTTTCCTGTATTACAACTTTTAGAAGTTTCGCTAAGAAACAGTTTATACTATGGTCACTTAGCATATCAACGGCAAAAACTTATAGATAGTGGGCTTCCCCCTGCCGCTGCTGAAATGGCAATAGACAGAAACTGGATTCAACATTTCTATTTAAATACAGAAGATAACAAATTTATAAAAAGCCGTGAGGCAGTGGAAAATGCCCTTTCTTCTATCCAAGAAGAAAAAAGAAAAGTAACTCCGGATGAATTGATTGCAAAGCTTACATTTGGTGTATGGAGTAACATTTGCTCCAATCATCATAAATCTGATAAACAGGGGTCCCTTAAAATATGGCCGGAAATGATAGATTTTGCATTCCCAGGTGAAAAAGTGACTTTCAAGCATATAACCAACGACATAAAAAAACTTAATTCTCTTCGTAATAGAATCGCTCATCATGAGCCTATATGGCATAATAGGAAAAGTTTTTCAGTTGAAGGTCACATTAATACAGTACTCAATAGTTTTAAGATGTGCTTGAACTTAATTAAGTATATTAATCCCTCTAATCTAAAAACAATTGTTATTATGGAAAGTATAGAGCAAATAACCCAACTGTGTAAAAAGGAAACTATTGAGAGATTCAAACAGGCAGCCAAAGATTTTGATCAAGTACATCCAGTAGATATAGAAGCTTGGTATAATAAAAACATTGCAGAGACAAGATTGGATGGTGTAATTGTAAAGGTTGAAGGTAAGGTGGTTTCAATAAAAGCATTTAAACATCCAAGTAATCTATTTGTTCTCGATGCTCATGGAAATCATGAAAAGAATTTACCTCACGAAATAGGTATCAACGTGAATTTCGAGCCAGACAATACAAGTGGCACATGGGTTGCAAAAAATGTTAGAAGAAAATAACAACGGCCTTTTAAAGCTAAGTAAAAAAGCAGCAATGTAATAACAAACTTTATATTTTACATCTAACTGAAGTAGCTAGGCTGGCCATTTTTTTGCCACATACAGAAGAAACGCTTGCCGCCGCTTGGCTATATGTACAGTAGAGGACACAAGCATAGTACGTCAAAATCTCAAACGAGAATTCAGTGATATAGTAGCTACATATATAGAAATGCTGACGACTCTAGTAATAACAATGGTGATAACAGAATTATCCAGAAGAATAATGATTTATTACATTCATCTAAATCAGTACCAAAATCAAAACTATAAAATTAACTGACCTCATTGACAATCCTGATTCGACTGTAAATCATTATCCTAGATTCGTACTAGTATATTCAGCTGAGAAGTCTCTAGATTATTTAAAGATAAGGACTTTATTTTAAATAACAATAACAAAAAACCTTATCAAAATTATTAACAAACTTTCTTTTTATGATTCCAAGTTTATAGAACGCTACAACAAGCTGAGTGAAAAATGTAATAAAGGTTATTCTATTAAATTAAATATCTCCTGTTTCCTACAAAATTCCAGACAAAAATACTGACAGGTGTCCCTGATAGTTTCGCAAAGAAATACTCTTTTCGATACATCAACCCGCCAGAAAGTTAAAAATATGACTACTCACCTTATTCGTTAAAAAAGCGTTATACACAGTTACACCGCTGATGTTGGTTCGCCTCCCCAGCTCACCAACCGCTTCCATTCACCCGACCCTTTGATGGGGTCAGGTGAATGAGCTTTATCAGCCGTGCAAATGTGCATAACACACAACTCGTTTTACGATTCATACCATAGACGCCGCTTAAATTTTTGGCTAACCTAACCAAGAAATAATTATGTTATTTATGAATACCATCTCAACAAGAGGTTACTCAATGACTGACAATCATGACACACAACGTACAATGCGTGCTCAGATTCGGGGAGCAAAAGTTGCTGGAATTTATCTCAACTTATGCCAACGTTTACGTACCTGGGATGCACATTGTGTTACTAAAGCCCACAAACATAATCTCCCTACATGGGTAGGGCATTTGCCCATTTACTTACTTGCTGCCAGTCTGGCGACCACTTTGCTGATGGGTACATTAATGGTAGTTGGGGTTATTATGCTAATATTTGGAATAATCCTAGGTTTTTCACTGAATAAAGGTGTAATTGATAAAAAACTTACAGATGAACAAGGTTACGGAAATCAATATCGTGATGGTCCCTATGGGTGGGGCTGGTATGATGCAACCGGTTATATTGATGTCGACAATAAAGATGAATAGTTCATAAAGGAAGGGATTCCCCTCCTTAATATAATTATGTTACCTACTTATTCTATCTCCTAATTTCCCACCCAATTTCTGAATATCAGCAGAACCATTTTTCGTTGCATTTGTTACTGCTTCACCCATTTTAATTCCCGCCCACGACAACGCTCCCATCCACAATGCCGGCAACACAATAAACATCGTCCCCATCACAAAACTCATAATGATATCGTCTGTGCTATTCTGAAAACCGGCCATATTCCAGCGGCTGTGCGTATCTGAACCATACAATGCCTCCAGAAGCCAACTGTCTAGCCAGCGTGCCAACTCCCACCAGAATGTCAAAAAGTTCAGCGCAAACACGACAAAGGTCAGCGTAATAACCGTCTTATATTCGTAAACCGCAAATACTATAATCAGCGGTAATATGATAGTCACCGCCATCAGTATAACAGCCTGCACCATCGATAATGCCTGGCGCATGGCATCAAACGCCGGAAATGCCGCCAGACTTCCCAACGACACCCCGCCCAATGAGGCTATCCGGCCCACCGAATTCATCAGGGTAAAATCTGCGTTACCGCCGTAGCCTGCATAGACATGTCCCCCTTGAGATGCGGTCAAACTTTCCGGGCTCACCAGACGCCGTATCACCGCTTCTTTGTATTCTGACGTCTCTTTGCCCATCAGTTTCAATGCTGCCGATAGCCGAAACCACATGCCTGGCTCAACCTGAGCCATCACCCGTTTTTCCAATCCTACCTGACTGTCTGACCACCATTCCTTACAGGTCGGATATCCGCCTTGTCCCGTATTAGCCAAACCGTCATCCCGGTGCGGTTTCCAGGGAAAATCCGACCGGGGCGTTTTTGACTGAAGCACATCATAATAACCCGCACTATTCAGAAACGTTTTTGACCCTAACCATTCAATATCCCGTAATACCGCTTCAGCCAAAGTTCTTCCCTCGTCCCGACGTTTCCACTGATACAATGCCAGCGCATAACAGTCATAGGTGAAATCCTGTAATATCTGCGCCAGTGCCGGATTATTAATCCGCGTATGCTGGACCTCAAAACGCAGTTGCCTCAGGTCGGGACGGCAGGGAAGAGAAGCTGTTGCAGCCTGAGTCACCCCTTTGGAAATCTGATGAACCAGTATCCACCAAACCGGAGCCGCCGCTGTTTTACCATCAAGCGACGATATCACGGACGCATAACCCGTTTCAGCCGGTTTCGGTGTCCAAGTGCCACAACTTTTTGCCCGCGAGTCATCATACGTAATGGTACTCAGACTCACATTGACCAACGGCACACAGCAAACAATCATCACCAAGAAAGCGCCATACAAGGTGTTTTCAATCCGGGTCACTGAGAGCAGGCCCTTATTCCCTTCATCCTCCCCTTCTTCCCGGACTTCCAGCCAGATACCTATCATTTTGAATGTCAGCGGCAGCACAAATAACCCGGTGGCCAACAGCATATTCCACAAGCCGTTATTCACTATCCAGCCCAGCAGGGTCAGAAAATATTCCAGATAGCTGTAAGTTGTCATGACGGCTCTCCGGAGACGAAGAACAGGGCATACTCACAACATCCCACCAATCCCAGCGAAATGAGTGCAATCCGTTTCAGAGCAACTTGTTGTGTTAACGGCAATGGAAGTCGCCAACACTTCCACATAAAACAGGCAATAACACTGTACATGGCCAATCGCCAGGCCAGCCAGCCGTAACGGGTCGTGTCCATCCAATGTTGTAATTCATTGAACTGAGACGGATACGCCAGGCCAATTGTGGCAACAAGTAACATGCCCCCCATCATCAATATGACAATTAACCCCCGCCTGAAATTCCGTTTCAGTCCCACTATCAACCTTTGTGTAGTGCCAGTCGGTACCCGGATTTCACTTTGCTCAGACATCATTATTGCCCTTCACGCCCTTTCGGCGGCACGGACAAGGTGTGAATACGGCTGTCGGTATTATCGGTGGATTGCCGTTGCAGATTCATTTCAACCCGATTCTGTTCACGCTCAAGCGTGGTCAGTGCGGTATTTTGTGCAATCGCCCGGCGCAACTCCATTTCATTCTTCAGGGCAGTGATTTCTCTGTCCAGTGTCGCAATGCGACGATCACTCTCTGCCATAGCCTGCGCCTGCGCAGCGGCATTCGGTTCTGCCTGCCCGGTCATCAACATTCGCCGCATAGTCAGGGCAGTCTCAATGGTGTCTGCCATCGCTAACTCACTGGCCAACCGACTCACCAGCGCACCACTGTCCGGATCACGTTTCAGTGCCTGGATAACCCCACGAGTCACCGCCAAGCTACCCGTTTTGAGTTTTGCCAGATTGACTACCGTAGGCGCATTTTCCCCGCTGACCAGTTTCATCAATTGCTCAATGTTGGTTCTGGTCGCCTCTTCCAGCATCGGCGCAAACCCCGTCCCAGCGACACTCGCACCTGGCTGGTCTTCGGTACCGCCACGGGTACACTGACGACTGTCAGTACAGGTACGAACCGAACGATCACCTAACACCCTGACGACCGCAGCGGCGGCTTCTTCACTGTTCTTGAATTTCTGGCAAGCAGCGCCATTACATTGGGTGCGGTTGACATTGGCATGGCTATTCGCTGGCAGGTTGTTCATCATATTGAAGCCAGCTTTTGCCAGATCCCGGACAGGCTGAATGGCTTTCTGCCCTTTCCCTCCCCGTTTTTCACCCCCAATCCAATTTGAACCTTGTGTACCGTCCGCAACCTCCATTTTTTGTGTCGTGCCAACCGCATCACCATTGCTGGTATTCACCAGCGTCTTATATTCCTCCATCAACGCCGCTTTAGTCCATTTACTGCTGTCCGAGAAATCCATCATACGCTGTGACATGTTCTGGCAGCTGAGTTGTGATTTGTCGAACGCAATACCTGCCTGTAACACCCCGTTGGTCAGCATTTCATACAATCCCGGATTAGCCCGCTGGATAACCATTGCCGGCAAACTGGCGACGGCTCCCGTCGCCCCCTGCACCACTTCCCCCATCAGGTTTTTAAACCCCGAAGTCAGGCCATTAAGCTGATTCCCTACCGTCGTTTTCAAATCAAAGTTACCGCACATCAGGTCACTGCTCCAACCGAGGTTTAATCCGCCCAGATGTTGCAGATGGCTGCGGGTCGCCGGCTGCGATATCACTGATCCGCCCCCCAGGTTGTAAAACAGTTTGTCCGATACCGCCCCATTCAGGCTTTTCCCGTAACCTATCGGGCTGTCCGCAATGGCAAAACCTGCCGCCTGGACAACAGGAGTACGCATAAACGCCAGTGCTATCAATACAGGCAAAAATAATCGTTGTCTCATCCCATGATCCCAGTCTCAAAAATCAGTACTGTAAAGAAAAGTCTGCCCGCGTCGCTGACAACAACTGTACGGTTGCCACAATGCAAAGGCATAATTCCCGTCCCTCGCGGTTTCCCCGCTGTTATCCGGAAAAACAGCACAAGATGTGCTCATCTTAGGCGCTAAACGTTGCCATTGATGATTTTGGCTACCCGTATTTTCGACAACTTCGCCTGGCGGCCAGTAACCCTGTTTGCGGTTTCCTTGCAGGGGCTGATAAACATGCCCCTGCCCGGTACGGGTGATAATGTCTGCTACCCGTTGCGCTACCACCGCAGCCGCTTTATTATCATCCTGTTGTGTCACAAACCCGCTTCGCGGATAAATATTGCCCCACATAGTGCCCCGAAACGAATAACCCAGTTCACGTTTACCAGGAACAAGCGCCTCGGGATAAAATGATTCCGGCACACCAGTCCGCCAGACTAAGCTATCCAGAGTACTCAAAAAGTAAGGCATAAAAGGCGTGGCGGCACTTTTACACGCATACCCCGAAATTTTCCCGCCCATCATGGCAGTGGCCGGATGCCCAATCGCATCGACATATTTAAAATGCAGATTGTTTTTTCGGTTGCCTGGGATTTTTAGCTGATGATTACCACCCCCCATGACTATCCCGGAAAGTGCACCGGTGACCGTATTTTCCACCCCACCGGCTGCCTGGCTGACCGGCGACATTTCTGTCCAGGGATTACCATCAGGCGTGTTATAGACAGAGACCACGGCCTGAGGAATAAAATGCTCAACTTTTATCGAGGTACGCACTTT
>NZ_JBHFKZ010000072.1:0-18131 GCF_042879375.1 Photorhabdus sp. RM323S | reverse complement strand
GTGAGGGCACTTGCACTGGAATCACCGGCAATCCCACCTGCCAGCCCTGCCGCCAGGGTAGAAAGGGTGCTGATAGTTTGCTTCTGCTCCTCCGTTAACTCACTGACTTTGGCACCGTCGCCATAAAGTTGCTTCATCAGTACCTGCGCTGCCAGCTCACCGGAAGCGGCACCTGCCGCACCTGCCAGGGCACTGCCACCACTGGCTTCGGCGGCAACGGCCCCCAAAATCGCATGGGCCAGCGTATTGGTGGCGATATCCACTTTACCGGTTTGCGGGTCGGTGGTCATCTCCTTAATCACCCCGGCCAGATAAGGTGAAGCCCCGCCTGCCAGCGCCTGTTTCAGGTCACCCCCCGCCAGTCCCTGAAGGGCCGCCGTTGTCGCCTGTAACGCTTTCTGGTATTTGCCTCCTGTCCCGAAGCCGGAGTCATTCAGCGCTTGTGTGTAAGCGGCGTCGTAGAGTTGCTTTTTGATGTCATCCTCGGTCGGGTGGCGGTTGCCCGTTTTCGCCAGCTTTTCTTTTGCCGCCACTCTGTCTGATTCACGAATATTGGCGATTTTCTCCTTCGCTGCCTTCGTGGCGATTATCGCCCCTTCCGTACCGGCAATATCCCGCGCCTGCGCACCAATTTCGCCAATCAGTTGCGCCTGTTGCAAACGCTGCTGTTCTTTTTCCCTGTCAAATATCGGACTGAGGACATTAGCGGCGTTATCGGTATCGCCGCTCAGAGTGGCAATATCCTGCGTCTGGTGGTCCTTATCCCGGATAATCACCGCACCCTCACTGACGGCAGCGTGCGTGGTACTTTCATCATGGCCGGCGCTGCTCGCGCCCACCAGAGTATTGGCGGCCAGATTGCTCAGTAATTGACTGCCAACGGGCCCCCCGGTGCTGATACCGGCACTCTGGTGTTCAGTACGGAAGTTCGCTTTGTTTTGAATGTCCTTAAAGCCCAACGTGCCCGTGTCAAGGGTGTTGTGGGTTTTGTCGGCCGTGCTGGCAATCACCGCGCCGTCAAGCTGAGTATGGTCCCCCACGTTCACCTGATAGCCCCCTTTCCCCGCATACAGCCCGGTTTGTTCCTGTACGCTGTCAAAATTGCTGTGGAGTTTGTCGCGGCTGGCGCTGAGGCTGAGAGTCCCGCCCGGTTGCGGACCCACGGTGGCACTGGCTCCGGCACTGGCGTTCTGCTGCTGACTGTCATAGCGGTTGCTGTCTTGTTCGCTACTGAGCGTCAGATGACGTTTCACCTCGGCGGTTATCTGCTCGCCGCTGACCTGAGCGCCTTTTAGCGAGGTGTCCCGGCCACTGTTGAGGGTCACCGTGTTTCCCGCCGCCAGTGTCGTTGAGTTGTGGCTAATACTGTTGCCGCTTTCACGCCCTTTGCCCCGACTGACATTGGCTGAGACATTCAGGCTGGTGCCCCCCGGTCCCGCAGTCAGGCCCACGCCCAGCGAGCTGCCGTGGCGGCTGTTTTTGCCAGTGGTCTGCTCACTGTTCTGACTGGAGGAGAGCTGAATATCCCGGTTAGCATTCAGTTGCAGGTCTTTACCCGCCTGTAACTGGCTGCCCTGAATGTGGATATCCCCGTTCGGGCCTGTGGGGCCTTTGCTCTCCCCGTTAGCGGTTATCGTGAGGTTATCCCCGGCGGTGAGATGGCTACCCTGTTGGGTGGTCTGATGCTGCTGCTGTTCTGAACGGGAAGATTGACGCCCGTAGGACAGGTTAACCCCGGCCAGGTTGTTATTGCCTGTGTCATCACTGCCCTGAGCCTCCGCCAGTCGGCCCGCCTGCACGGCCTGTACCCCACTCAAGGCGGCTTTGGTGTGCTGTAACGCGTTGAGGCGCGGGTCTTCGGTCTGCTGCGCTTCACGGGCCGTTTGCACCGCGCTGTTGACGGCACCTCCCGCCGTGCCACTCAGCGCCACGGTTAAGCCGCTCTGTTTTTGCTCGGTTTTTGTCAAGACCGTGTGATTATTTTCCGCACTGGTGATACTGACGCGCTGACCGCTGAGGGTCATGTTTTTACCTGCCACTACGTCACTGCCGTGAACCCGGAGCTGTTCACCTGCGGTGAGGGTCACATTGCCCTGACTGCTGCCCACGGTACTGCCTTTGGTCAGCTGGCTGTCACTGTCCGTAGTGGTTTTTTGGCTGGCCTTGCCTAATGTGAAGCCGATACCCCCGGTGCCCATCAGGCCCGATTGTTTCTCCTGCCGTAAATGGGTTTCATCGTGCGCTTCGGCTGCGGTGGTGACGGTGAGCTGATGACCAGCGCTCAGGCTGACATCCTGCGTGCCCGCCACATGACTTCCACGGATATGCAGGTCTTTACCGGCCTGGAGAGTCACTTTATCGCCACTGAATGTGGTGCTCAGGGCCTGCCGGTCATGCACTTCGTCGTGGGTTTCCACTGACGACTTCGACAGCCAGCCTTGACTGGCTTGTTTGCTGTGCTCCACTAAGTCGGATGAAGCGGTACCGGTGGTCAGCGTCAGGTTATTTCCGGCCTGCGCCGTCAGTTGCTGACCGGCATTAATCTGAGCTGCGGTGGCCGTCAGGTCATGCCCGGCTTGCAATGTCAGGTCACCGGCGCTGGTTATCTGGCTGCCGATATCGGTCTGTTGGGTCAGATGGCGCGTGTTACCACCGCCCCAGTCGCCGCTTTCTGTGTGTTGCGTGTTTACGGTCTCCAGCGTCAGGTCATGCCCGGCCGTTATCCCGGTGTGACCGTCTTTCCCGGCGTTCTTCACCTCACTGGCGGTTAATTGCACATTGTTGATGGCGCTCAGCGATAAGGTGCCGTTATCGTTCTGCACATAGATGCCCGCAGGGCGGTCCAGCCAACGGTTCGCCTCATCCCCGCGCACGGTTGAGGCACTGGTGATATCGCGGCCTCGCAAGCTCACCCGGTCATCCCCCTGAATCTGGCCGCCCCGGTTGGTAATAGTCTGCTGGGCCGTCAAATCCACTTTGCCGCCGCGAATAAAGCCGCTGTTGGTCAGATTGTTGGCGGTCAGTTGGGTGACGTCACGCCCGCTTATCGTGCCGCTGTTAGTGATATCGCCCTGACTGTTAAGGGCCACAGTATTGCCGGCCAGCAAAGCGCCGTCACTGCTCAGGTCGCCCTGACGGACACGCGCGTAAACCTGCGGCACAGTCACCACCTCGGTCGTGCCATCCGGCAGGGTCACTGTCTGGTTAGTCAGCCAGATAATATCCGAGGTCAGCAGCGCCATTTGGGCTGGACTGAGGGCAACGCCGGGGGTGAGTTGTTGGGCTTTACCGAAAGCCACTCCGGCATCCATCAGCGCTTTAAACTGCGCTTCATCATTGTGGTAACCGGACAGATAACGCTGGCCGGTCAGTTGGGTGATTTGGTCCCGTACCAACCGCTGTTCATAGAATCCGTCGCCTAACCGTTTGTGCACTAACGCCGGGTCATGGGTGAGTTGCTGCTGCATGTAGTCCGAACCCAGCCAGGGTTTATACTGGGTAAATTTCGGGTCGGTCTCCACCAAATAGTGGCTGTCACTGCCCGGTTGCACGGTGTACAGGCTGTTATCCGGTAATCGGGTATCGGGCGTGATAACGCGGATGACCGGGTCAACCGTTTGTCCTTTGACAGTTTCCGGGGGCAACGTCAGTTCAAACGGCTGGCCGGGTGGCAGCACTAAGGGCGCGTTGTTTATCCCGGCAACCGGTTTCACGGCGGTGGGGGCCTGTTGCACTTGCCCGGTCTGGCGATCCGCTATTGGGATACCGGCAGCCTCTGGCCGGGTATGGTCCTGCCAGGCCAGCGTGTTCAGGTCAATCGTTTCTGTCACCGGGCCCCGTTTATAATCGCGCGTATCTTTCCCCTGCGAGGTTTTGGTGCCGCCGAATCGGTGCCAGCGTTTGGTCTTTTTGGCGTACCAGCGGATCCGGCTGCCGGTATCAGTGGTGATACGTTCGCCCTGCGTGGCGATATTGTGCAATTCGCCAATATTGCCCGCCAGCGCCCCGCCGGCGACTATCTGGCTGTCGTGATTGGTGACCTGCGCACTGTTGAGCGTGATATTGCCGCCAGCCAGAATTTTACCGGGGTCACTGTGTTTGACCTGAGTCTCCCTGACGGTGCGGGTGTACTGATATTCGTAAAAGTCATTACTGCGGCTGCCATCCGGCATGATGGCATCGTGCACGCCGTATTTGTTGCGGTGCGACGTATCGACCTGCGACCAGTCGTAACGCGCAGTCTGGCCGCTCAGTACTGCATCGTGATGCGGCGCTTTCTCTGTTTCGACGACCTGGGTGACCAGACCGGCGTTGGTGTTGCGGATCTGGTCAGCCTGGATCTTCAGGTTGTTCCCGGCTTCAATCGTCGCCGCGTGGTTATTGAGTTTATGCGCCTGACCGTTGGCCGCCAGGGTGTTATCCAACTGGCCGCCGATATGCATGTCGCCCACGCTGTAAATCTGGGCATGATGCTGGTTGTTGAGCGTTCCGGTGCCGATATTTAGCCGGTCACGCGCCGCAATCACGGCGGCTTTGCCATCCTGGGCGGTGTTATTCAGGGTGCCCGTCTGGAGGGCGAGCTGGTCCCCGTAAATACGCCCGGTGCCGGTATTATTCAGGGTGTTGGCTGTCAGGTGGGTCAGGTCGCCATCTATCAGCCCGGTGTTGTTTACTGTGTCGTGGACGTTGATTTGCGTTTGTTTAGCGCTGATTTCGCCTGACGCGTTATTGGTGAGATGTTGTGCGTCAAGATGCAGCGCCTGACCGGCTTTTATCTGACGGTCATTGCGAATATGGCCGGTCGTTTTCAGGGTCAGATTGCCATTGGCCGCGGTGTTGCCGGTCTGGTGAAAATCTTCGGTTAAGGTGACCGCCATATCGCCCTGTGATAACAGTTGACCGTCACCACTCAGGGCCCTGGCGCTAATGTCAGCCTGTTTCCCGGCAATCAGGGTGCCCTGTCGATTGAGGATCACCAGATGCGGTTGCTGAGCCTCACTGTTGACCGTGAGCTGTTTGCCCGCAGAGACCAGCCCCTGGGTGTTATTCAACGTCTGGCTGATGTTCGCTTGCAGGTGGTGAGCCGCCCGTAAAGCCCCGCCGGTATTATCTGCCTGTTGGGCGTTTATCGTCAGATTTTGGGCTTCCACGCCGTTATCTGTGTGCGCTGTCTCGCGGTTAATCAGGTGAGCAGTGTTCAGGGTGAGTTGCTGACCCCCTCGAATCAGGCCGCCAGTGTTGTCGGTTTTTTCCTGCACGTTAAGCGTGGTATCGCCCACCGCTTGTACCTGACCGTGACGATTGTCGAGCCGTTGGGTTTTCAGGTTGAGCCTCCCTGCCGACAACAATTTGCCGTCCCGGTTATCGGTCTGCGCCTGTCGGGTGTCGATAGCCAACTGTCCGCCTTGAAGGTGGCCCTGACGATTATCCAGTTGGCCACTGGTGACCGTGGTGGTGCCCTCACTCAGAATACGCCCCTGCTGGTTATCCAGTAGCTGCCCGTCAGTATCCAGCGTCAGGGCGTCTGCGGATTGTAAGGTGCCTTCGCGGTTGGTGAGTTGCCGGCTGTGAATATCCAGTCCGCCATTGCCCGCTATCTGTCCCTGCGTATTGGTGAGCGCGGTGCTGGTCAGGGTGGTTTTGCCGTCCGCCGTGATTATCCCGCCAGTGTTATTGATGTCACCGGTGTGCAAAGTTAAGTGTCTGCCGCTCAATAACTGACCGCCTTTTTGGTCTGTCGTGGCGGCATTGGTGAGCCAGTGACCGTGAGTATCTACGGTCATGTCGCCACCAGACTGTAACAGCCCGGCGGTGTTCTTCAGCTCACCACTGTGTAAGGTTAGGGTGTCCCCGGCTATCACCTGCCCCTCGGTATTGGTGAAGGGATGGCCTGTGGTCTGGCTGTTAATGTTTTGCGCCAGTAACACGCCCTGCGTGTTATCCAGAGTCTGGCTGGTTGTGGTCAGTCGGGTTTTGGCTTCAAGATGACCGTTGGCATTCTGAATGGCTTTGCCAACGGTGAGGAGGGTGCTGTCCCCGGTGGCAACGATGCTACCCTGACGATTATCCAGTTGGCTGGCGCTGAGCTCAAGCGCATTGCCGGCTTCCAGCCGGCCCGACTGATTGTCCAGTGCATCGTTAACCGCCAGTGTCAACGAACCATTTTTAGTCGCGACAAGTTGACCCTGACGATTATTTATCGCCGTGGCATTCAGGTGTAGATTGCCGTTGCTGGCAATCTTACCGCTTTGATTATTCAACGTGTTGACCGTGAGGGACAGGTTATCGGTGCCCGATTGTTGCATGACGCTGCCCTGATGGCTCAGGGTGTCCGCATTGACGGTCATCTGCCCGGCCTGAGTCTCAGCGTGGTTGAGTTGCAGTTCACCGGCCTGTATCGTCAGGGTGCCATTGGTCAGCAGTTTGCCCTGATTGCCCAGCCACCGTTGGGTGTTGAGCGACAGTTTCCCGTTGCCCGCCAGTTGCACCGTGCCTTGAGTATTATCCACCTGATGTGCGGTGAGATGCAGGTCCTCGCCCTGACTGGCGATGTTGCCCTGCTGGTTGTTAAGTGTGTCAGTGGTTATCGTGAGCTGTTTGCCTTGGTTGAACAGGGTACCGCCACCGTTATTCAGGCTGCGCGTGTTAAGCGTCAGTTCACCGGGACCGGTCTGGTTAATTTTTCCCCGTTTGTTAGAGATGTCAGGCGTCGTGAAGTGGATTTCCCGCGCCACTAACTGGCCGCCGTCGTTGTTAAACTGGCCCGGTGTTTTCGCAATAAAACGGCTGGCGTTGACGGTGGCGTGAGCGGTACTGACGCCCGCTTGACCAGCGGTAAGTTGAATCTGTCCGGCTGCGGTCTGGCTGTGGCTCAGGTCAATCTGCTGACTGTGGATAGCCAGCGTATCAGTGGCCAGATTTTTCCCCTTCGCCTGAACCTGCTGCGCGGTCAGGGTTAATGAGCCGGGTAAAGTGGTACGGCCTTTATCATCCAGCCCGGCCGCCCACACACTGCGGTGACCACTGTGTATTGTTCCTGCTCTGGCAGTGATATTGCCCCGCGCCTCAATCCGGCCGCTATTGTCCAGTTGTCCGCCGGATTGCAAGGTCACTGTCGATTGCGACAGGAGTTTGCCCTGATTGTCTATCCCGGCGGTCCCGGTTAATTGCAGCGCATCCCGGCTGCTGATGGTGCCCCGATTTTCAATCCTGCCCTCGGCGGTGATATGCACCTCGCCTGCCGGAACACCGAGGTTACCGGCGTTACGCACCCCCACACCCGCTTCGGTGCCTATCAACCTAATTTTATGGGCATACATGCCGCCCAGTGCCGCCACATCCAACGCAAACGCCGGGGGCTTATTATCAGCCGATTTTTTTTCAATTTGCCGGTGCGCAGCATCCACCCGATTGCGTCCGGTGGTCACGTTCAGGTCTTGCGCATGTAATCTGGCGTTAATCGCCACGGAGCGCGCAATAATATCGGTGTAACTTTGCTGTGTGCTGTCCATGCCGTGCCCGTCAATCCGCACTTCCCCCTGATTGACATCAAAGCCTTTCAACCGGCCCTGTTCCATCAGCGCCTCGCCGGTGGTCAGCGTGGTACGATGCGCGTTGATAAACCCGCAGCCGTTGCAGGTGATCCCGGCGGGGTTAGCGATAATCACCTCCGCTTTGCGGCCAGCCACTTCAACCCAGCCATTGAGGTGACTGGGGTCGCGGCTGTTGACCTCATTGAGGATAATTTTCGCTTCCCCTTTGGCGAGCCAGGGGTTACCGGCCACCATCCCACCGAGTTGCGTCTGAGTGGGGTTAGCGCTGTTATTGAGGATAACGCCTGATTTATCCACATCAAACTGGCGGTAGGTATTGTGCGAAACCCCGTCGGCACCCGGTGTTTGGATATTGACCTGCGGCGTGCCGTTGGCGCTGTGGATAATCGTCGGTTGCTGATGGCCCGGTGCCTGCCCATCCGCCACGATGTTCGCCTGCGCGGTGAGCGAAATGCCGCCAAGGGCTAACAACAGACTGAATCGTAACGCGGTGAGTCGGCAACGACACGCCGGTAGCGATGGGCGACGAGTGCGGCACCCGGTTCGTCCTCGTCCGGCACGCGCTATCTCGGCCACCACCATCCACATCTGGCGGGCCTGATTAAAGATAAGACGATACAACTGCTTGTTCATGACGTTTGCTCCACTCACACGCTACACGCTGGCAGCCTGGTTATTTGAATTAATACTGCCAATACAGGTTGAATCCGGCAGAGACGGGGGAGGTTTGGAAACCGGCGGGTTTGGACAGCGGAACACCAATAAACAGGTCGTAGCTCACCCCTTTCAGGCTGCCTCGCCAGCCCAGGGCACTCCCCGCCAGGTGTTTACCGAGTAAGGCTTCACTGCCCCGGCCGCCCACTTCGCCATAATCCATTGCCAGATACAGCGACTGCCCTTTCTGCGGGGTTTGCCAGTCCAGTTCGTTCCGGCTGTACCAGCCCCGATCTGCGGATAAAGTCAGCTCGCCATCGAAGCCGCGCACGGTCCAGCGACCCCCCAACGAGAATCGATCTTGGGGCGTCAGCGGACTGGCGCTTATCTGGCGCAAATACTGGGTCTGATAAGAAAAGGGCTGAGAAAACAGGGTGAACGGCCCGGAAAGCGTGGCGGAAAACTGCACGATTTTAGACAGGGCGGTCCCTTCATGGCGGTACTCTTCCGGCGCAGGTTGGGCACCGAACCAGCGCATACCGTGTTGGTAAGTGACCCGTGCGTCTAACGTTGCATTGCCCATGTCATGCTGGTGAGAAAGGCCCAATTTCCAGCCCGCCGTTTCCCGGCGCTGAACGTCGATTTCTGTGTTATCAATAAAATTGCGGGACGTCCGACGATAAATTTCACCGTTGAGTCCGGTTTTCTGGTTTGCGTTACGGTGCAGGACCCGGCTGAGCTGGACCGCCAGATTTTGGCTTTTGCCTCGATATTGAATCGCCTGATTCAGCCCGGCTATCGTCTGGGTATAATCGTAATGACTGGCCGTCACACTTGCCAGCCAGTAGCCGAAGGGCAGGGAGTAATAGAGCGTGTCGTTTTGGCTGCCTTTCCCGGCGGACGCATGAATATCGCGCCCACCGGAGAGGTAGAACAGGTCGCTTAACGCCAGCGGATTATCCAGAAAAAAGGTGAATCCGCCTTGATAACGCCCGGTGCTTTTGGAACCGGTATCATCCAGATACGTGGCGACTCGCCAGTGCCGTGACTGACGCCAGTCCAGCACAATATCGCTCTCACCCGGCTGTTCAGCCGGGACAATGTTCATCTCCGCCTGCACGGTCGGGAAACGTTGCAAGTTCTCCAATCCCTGCTCAATAGCCCGTAAATCCAGCAGGTTGCCTTCACGGGCGGGAAAGGGCGTTATCCGCTGGATATATTTCCCGCTGTCCGGGGTATAACGGATATGCCGGATTCTGCCCGGTATCATCACCAGTTTTAAGGTTTGGCTATGCAGATCCTGACGAGGAGCCAGCACCCGGCTGGTGACATAGCCATGATTGATGAGCTGATCTTGCAATTGGGTCATCAGCCAGCGAATGCCTTTATCACCGAGGCAATGGTTTTCGCCCTGTTGAGCGACACGCCTGAACGGCAGCCAATGCGGGAAATTTTCGGTGCCTGCCAGGATGACGCGGGTGATGGGAAAGCAGGGGGTTTCCACTGGGAATGTGGAGGACACCGCTTTTTCGGGCACAGACAGGCGAACCTCCGCAGGGGGTGGTGCCAATTGAGCCTCCAGCGCTTGCTGACGTGCCTGTTGATGGATCAGTTGTTGATCTGCCATGTCTGCGGCCTGACTGCCTAGCATCACGCTACAAAGAACCGCAAACACTAAAATACTGCTTTTCATTGTCTTTCTATCCCGCAATTTCGAAGCAGTATTAACCTTGAATTTTACTTAGCGATCAATGTTTGCGGTTGATAATCAACCCAGCAACTAAAATAGGCTGGGTGGTTAAGATAGCAGCAAAAACAAGGTGTTATAGCATAGGGCAAAAAACAGACCAATGTTATCATTGTGTTGCGAATTGTATAAAAAACAGATTAATATTAATCATTTAATAACCAACACTAATAATTTCAAAATAATTTCATTTTTTGTTTTAATTATGTGACTTATATCACATTTTTTATTTTAATTTCAGAATGAAACTACATTGAAATGTGACATTTATCGTTGATTAGTGATTGGGTATTACCTTTTATGATTAGGTTATGCGATGACTTTTAGCTCAGTTGGCAGAACAGGCACTGTGTTATTGCGGATTGGGAGATAACCATCAGGCAGCAGGTGTGCGTAATTCATTCACAGATTGGAAAAAATCATGAATCTCTAAGGAGACAATGATCCCGGGTGCGGATTTATCTATGCCGGTCTGGCTTTTTGTCACCTGTTCAACCTGTCATTGTGTTCACTTTTTGAAGAGCATAAATGATGATTCTATACAGTATGAAAAGCTTTCTTGACGTTGAGATGGACCTTGATTAATTTAAGGCAGTATTCGTTGTCGCGTAAGCGATCGTTAATGTTCCCGCAGTCTGAGAGGAACGCCTTCGGGTGACTGATTTCAATGCCATTGTAGCCTGAGAGGTGGCGTCTTCGGACGGTAAATCCGTTTATCCTTTGAAAACGGGTATCACTAGCAACAGTGATGAAGGTGCAATTTCACAGACACTTTTCTGACTTGTCAGTATCATCAGACAACAACCTGCGGGTTGATTTTGCTTTCTACGATTGGCTTGCCTGGGTGGTTTCGTTCAGCAGTCTGGATGACTGTTGCCAGATGTGGCACGTTATTGGCTATTTTGCGGACAACGCATTGGGTCCAGAAGAAACGGGCAGCGTCACTTGTTGGCGTGATAACGAAAACCAAGTGACGCTGCCCGCGTCCAACCTGCCAAACCCCGTAATACAAGCTTTCCCCGTATCTTCTACCTTCTGACCAATACGTAGTACCCCGGTCGGCGGGTTTTAAGATCGCTATTTACCTTAACGTCTTGCGTGAAAAACAATCATGTTGACGTTTTATATTCAGAAGAAGGAGAACAATCGACTCGATATCGATGGCGACGTCAGTGAAAACTGGCGTTGGAGGTAGTCTGACAACAGTCAGGACGGTGTAAACCGCGAATAGCTCGGAGAGCTGGGGTGCCTCGTAAGAACTCAACATTTCGCCACCCCGATGCACAGATATCAGTCGAGCCGCAGGAAGTGCAAATCAAACCGTGCCGTTGGGGTTGAGAGATGACATTCAGAATACCGTTTTGTATTGCTTGCATTCGTCAGGTTGCAGGCGGTGGTGTCGTGTGGGTTAAAAAGGAAATCGTTTGCATGTCAAAGTTGAGTAAACAGTTAGTGACATTGGCCCGTCAGGCTGGCGGCAGTTTTAAAACCGTTTCAGACAGAATGAAAATAGCCAAACGTCTGGCGGAAAGTATGGTGATATTAAATATTCAAATCCGTGATATTAAGAATATGAAAATGAATCATATTGAAAAATATATCGATAGCCGACAGTCAGAGAATATTTCAAAGCGAACGTTACAAAATGAGATGGCGGCTGTTCGGGCGATATTCGCTATGGCGGGAAGATCTCAATTAGCTAACCCTCATCACGAACGGTTAAGTAATCATGCGCTCGGATTATCTGGCACCAGCCGGGCGGGGACTAAGATGGCGATTTCGGATGAGCGTTATCACACGACGCTTGTTTTGGTCCGGGGGAAAGATGAAGGGGTGGCTGCGGCTATGCAGCTTTCTCGTTATCTGGGACTGCGAACGGAAGAAGCGGTTCAGGCGGCAAAGTCATTAAGAACGTGGGAAAAAGCCTTATTGCGTGGAGATGAAAGCGTGAGGGTGGTGTTTGGTACAAAAGGAGGACGTCCCCGTGATACGACGGTGGTTGATCGGGATAAAGTGATCCAGGCAGTCAGGACGGCAATAAAGTATGCCAATAAAAATCAGGGGCGTTTGATTGATAAGCCGAATTTACATTCGGCTATTGATCGTTACCGGAATATCGTCAGGGAAGCGGGGTTAACCGGAAAGTCTTCACCACACAGTTTGCGTTATGCTTATGCTGTTGAGGCCATAAATTATCATTTGTCGAAAGGGTTCAGTCGAAAAGAAGCGGCAGCGATGGTGTCAATGGATTTAGGGCATGGGGATGGACGCGGGCATTATGTTGCCCGTGTGTATAATAGACAGGGTGGCCATGATTAATCTGTTTTTGGATTTAGCTTGAATAAGAAAAGTATTCTGTTTAGCATAGATTGGCTTATTTGTTGTTTTTGAACAACTGTCAATGTTCTTGCAGTTTGAGAGGAACGCTTTCGGGTGACTGCTCTTAATGTCAGGGGGTCTGAGACTGACGCTTTCGAGTGACCTGTAATGCCACTGTAGCCTGCAAAGTGGTGCCTTTGGGCGGTACACCCGTTTATCCTTTGAAAACGGGTATCACTCATCAGTGATGAAGGTGCAATTTTACTGACCCAGTGGAGGCGTTTAGTTTCCCGATGGGTGACAATCTTCCGCAGTAATCAGGAGGATTGCTAATAGGAAATATAAAACGCGGCTTTGAAACTCACGAGTCTGCCCGTACAAGCGAACCATGTATAGGAAACCTGTTTGACCCTGTTGACAGCAGTGATGATGATTGCTGTGGTGACTGGCGTCATGAGATTTTCTACCTGCCGGATAAGCGGTTAATACCGTGATACCCATTCTGACTACCACCCTGACGGGGAAGACTTTTCCCTGATACAGGGAGAGTGTTCCTCGTTTTTTTCATTCGAGGAAATATTATGCAAACTTTATCGTTATCAACGGAAATATCGGTGAAATCTGTCCGGTTTGAAGAACTGTTTTCGGCACAAAGCTGGCTTGAGGCGTTGTTAAAGAAAATGTTTTTTCGCCGGGCCATTCGGTTATGTCCCGGGTATCAGGGCGATTTCTGGGAGGGCCGTGTTTTGTCAAATGGCATTTTTTATGCCGTTCCGACGTTTCAACAACAATACCGTGTGTTTGTTGAGGATAATGGTTTTGAGGGGATCATGTCAGCGGAGGCTTTTGGCATCACGGTGACGCTGTTCTCTCTGTATGAACTGGCCGATTTCAGTGAGCAGGACGACGATATTAAAGCCTTTCATGCTTTGTATGGTTATGCTCGTGGGCATTCAGAAGCTGAAAAAATACTCGCGGCTATTGATTAAATATTATCTGCTTATTCGAACTGAATTTTTATTTAACCCAAGTGAGGCGTGTTTCCCGGGTTGGCGATAACAGGGCCAGTTCCCGTATCTTAAAGGCGTCCTGATAAGGATTGACCTGACGGATTGATTCACTTTGCATGATGTTCTTGACGGACATCTTTTTTCACTTCCCGGGGCTTGTCCCGGTTAAGGGCGGGTTTCCGGTAACAGGAGCTGTTAATGCCTGCTTTTCATTCACCTTCTGATCCGACAATCCTGCCGGCTTCAGAGACATTAACCCCGAAACAATGCTCACTTATCCGCGATTTGATCCGTGATGAGTGTGACTACCAAGATCGTGACGCACTCCTTAAACTTTTGGGCATGATAACGCTGTTCAAAGTTGCGGGGATCCTGACGTTAGGTGTGCTGTTGCTGGTTTTCTGGTTGTTATGGGGATAAAGGAGACGAACGATGTTAATGATCTTTGTCACAATACTTTGGGGCGTGATTCGCTGGATTTCGCTGTCGTTTTACCATGCGCTGTCCTGGTTGTTACGGCGAAGACCGGTGAGATTACCGGCAGCTCATGTGCAAAGACACACGGTGTATGCCGGTAAATGGCAACTCTCTGACGACGCCAAGTCGTGCGGGAGACCGGTGGTGGTGAGAGATATGCACAGCTACAAACCGGGTGTCGAGTTGCTGTATTTCGGTGAGGAGAAGCCGGAACCATTCTATTGCGATCAGTATCTTATTGATGAGATGGAAGCGGTGGATTCGGCACAACAGATGCTCACGCGTCTGTTGAGACAGCGTAGTTTGTCAGCTGCTTATGATGAAGCCGCATGATGGACAATGAGACGTTGGCTGCCATTACCCGGACGGTGATGCCAGCCGTAGCGATTGAAGAGCCAGTCTGGCTGCGGGTGGTGAGTTATCCGTCTGCGCCGGAATATGAAACAGAGCGGTTTCACCAACTGATTTATCAGGCATTCAAAGCCTGGTCCGCAGCAAAGCCGGGAACGTGTGAGGTGACGTTTGGTTTTTTCTGTTTGCCGCATAACGGCGACATGAACGTCCCTTTGTGGCAAGCCTTACGGTTTAAGCATGAACCTGACCGGCTGCTGATTGCATTGGACGCCTAATTTATTGATCACCCTGACGGGGAAACCCGTGAGGGTTAACGCCGTCAGTCATTTTTTTACAACAGGAGTTAACCCTATGAGTACCATGACGACGAAAGAACACAGTCGGGAACCGTCCCAGCCCCTGTCAATGCAGGCGCTGGCTGAGCCGGAGATATTCAGAAAAACCCGTAGCCGGTTTAATCAGTGGTTACAGGCGCAATTCGACAATCACTATCACACACTGCGAAATCACGGTTACCGCTGTTTTCTGGCTCGTCATCATCCGACCGAGCTTGAACGTTACGATGAGGCCTGTGAAGCCTTACGGCGTGAGGAATTTCACCGGTTCAGTGAGTTGCAGACGCTGGGGTTGTTCCTGTATCAACAGGTGCAGCTAAAGGAGAAAAAACTCAGGCAGCGTCGTCGCGGGCTGTTGACCGGGATAGCATTAACGTCGCTGGTGACAGGCGTGTGTTTGATGCTTCACGCTTACGCGGTTGACTTGTCAGCAGTTTATCACTGGCTGGCTGCGTTACCGGCCAAAATAGCGCATTATTTCATGCGCTAATTATTTATCCCCCGGGGAGAGACGACTCCCTGTGGAAGGGTCTCTTCCTTAATTTTAGACAGGAAAAATGATGACCCTTTCTTACCTACCGGATGATATCTGCCGGTTAATCACCCGACGTCTTACCGACAGCCTGGAAAGTGGATGGGCACCCTGGCAAGCGGCCAGTGAGTACGGTTTGCCGCAGCAGGCACTGACCGGACAACCGTTTAGCGGTATCAATGTGCTGTTGCTCTGGCAAACTATGTTGCAGCGGCAGTTGATATCTAACCGCTGGTTAACCGGTGATGAGTTAAGAGCGTTAGGCGGATGGGTGGTCAACGGTGAAAAACCGACAACCATCGTCCGTTACCGGCCTTCAATGTCGCTGATACGTGTCATTAATTTGGAACAATGTGAAGGACTGCCGACAGAACTTCAACCCGGTTTTCCTTTACCTCCGCGTCCGGCTCCCGGTTTTACCGCTGTTCAGCAACTGATGACGGCCAGTGGGATCCCGGTGGTTCATCGGTCGGGCATCGTGCCCGTTTACCGACCATTTCATGACCGTATTGAGCTGCCTGTCCGGCGGGACTACGTTGAAGATTCACAATACTGGCATGATTTGTTGCATCAACTGGTTTATGCCACTGGCCATCCGTCCCGGTTAAACCGCTTTGGCCTGACAACCCAAAGTGAGTTAGATGAAGCTCGGGAACAAGGGGTGACAGCCTTGGGCACGGCGTTTGTGGCGGCATTAACCGGTGTGCGGGGTAACCCGGTCTATCCTGATAATACAGTACATTGGGAACACGCTTTGGGTTCAGATCCGTGGTGGTTATTTCAGGTGGCTAATGATGCCCGCCGTGCTATGGATTATTTGCAAGACCGCAGACAGCAGTTACCGACCCAGGTGGCATTGTGGCAGCAGATGGCGACCGTGTTGCTCAGTGAGCACTATGGTCTGCTGCTGAATGGCACCATGCTGGAATATGATGAGGTGGTTCAGCGCCATATTAATCAGGGTATCACCCCGCTGATGGCTGTCCGTGCTTTAGCCCGAATATATCACTGGGAACGGCATAACCAGCCAGAAGGAAGGTTGTTTCCGGAAGAGTTGGGGCCGGCCAGCGAGGCACTGGCGTTATTCGCCAGCCAGCCATCGTATCTGAACTATGCTCAGATCCCGGTGACAGAACTGGCTGATACCGGTGAACCGGACAGATCATCACATTCTGAATGGTTGTTGTTACCGCCGGTGGCGTCTGACTGTGGCTGTGAGGATGAAAATAATGATCCGCCTGACGATAATGTGGTGGTGCTACCTTTGGCGGCGACTTACCGGGAACCGAATCCACATCAGCAGGCGTTTATCAGACTGTTTAATCAGATTGCACCCCATGAAAATCGCTGGCAGGTGTTCTGTGATTTTGTGCATATGTCAGCCTGTTCATTGTATAACGCGCTGTTGCAAAATGAGGAATTTGAAGCGGATTATATGCAGCGGGTGAAACGTTATTCCCGTGAAGATGCCTTCCGGCTGAGTCGTTTGCTGAGTGAAGTTATCATGGGGCTGGAGTATGCAGTCGGTGATTTTCTGGGGGCTATTTTCATGGCGCTGGAATTAGGTAATGACCAGGCTGGTCAGTATTTTACGCCGTTTCCGGTCAGCCATATGATGGCCAAAATGCGACTTGCTGAGGGTTTACCGATGCTGGCGTCCGGGGAGCGTGAATACATCACGGTGTCTGACCCGGCTTGTGGTGCCGGCGGGATGATTATTGCGATGCATCAGGCCCTGCTGGAAGCGGGGTTTAATCCTCAGCAACAGATGCTGGCGTTTTGTGTCGATATCGACCCGGTGGCGGTGATGATGACATATATCCAACTGTCGTTGCTGGGTGTCCCGGCCGTGGTCACGGTGGGCGATTCACTCACGAATGCCATGTCTCAACAAATGGTGACGCCAATGTACCATTTAGGCTTCTGGCAGTTCAAACGTCAGCGTCAGGAAGCTGAAGACGAAATAGCGATGTGCAAGGCTGGCTGACACACCGCTTTAATTCAAGTCACCATTGGGTGGCGTCACATTAACCCGATAGGGGATATCCCCTACAGGGGGAACCCCGTCAATCACGAGATTTCCCTGATGTCTTTATTACGTTTTTATATCCGCCATCAATTCGCAGAACGAATGGGGCTGGCGCTGGATGACGATGCTATTTTCTGTCTGTTTCATGAGAGCCAGGGAGACTACGTCAATACCCATGTAAAGTTTACCAAAGCGTTGCTTTTGCCCGTCATGACTCATCTTTTGGACAGTTTGTCTGAGGATCCGGCAAACCGGGCCAGATGCAGAAATAGTGAACGTATCCTGACGTTATGGATACGGGGAATGGATGCGATAGCGCATGTTTATCAGGATCCGATGCTGATGCCTTATACCCATCCGGACAGCAGTGGTCGTGTGGATATCCTTATCCGGCCGGATACAACCGTGTTGCTGAATCTAACGGCGGAGCAGTTTTTGCGTCTGACGGCGCAGGACAACCGGCCGGAAGAGGAGCAAATGGGGCTGGAGCAATTCAGCAAAACACAACAGTACTGGACACGTTTTATGGACTATTTGGATAAGCAGTTGACAGAAACGTGTCTGTATTGTTTTGAACGGTTGGGTCAATTTCTGCGTCACTTACAGGTTGAACCCCGTTTAATACGGCGTTTTTCCTTCGCCATCGGTTACATCGATGTATTAATGGGGCCACAGGATTTGCACAATATTGAGGCAGAGGAATTTGAGTCAGGGTATCTCGAAGACTATATCGATGCGGTCTCTGATGGACTGATGACACCCGTCCAGTTTCGGGTTGATGTGGTATACAAAAATGATCGTGTGATAGAGAGTTTTCGATCAGATATCGACATTGAAGATGTTAACAACCCAACACTCAGAGATTATCGGGAGGTGGTGGATGAGGCAATCACCTGGGTACATGAGCAGTTTGTGCTGAAAACCCGTTCAGTGAGCATGGCTACGCCGGTACAGCGGTTGGCAGCATAACTAAAATAACCCATTGGGGGAAATGTTCCCTCAATGGGGACGTTTCTCCTCAGGAGAACGACGATGTTACTTTTTAAGGCGAAAGACCTGAAACCTGTGTTACGGGAAGCGATAGCCCATCAGTGTGACGTGTTGCTGGTCAAGGATCAGGG
>NZ_JBHFKZ010000071.1:0-19517 GCF_042879375.1 Photorhabdus sp. RM323S | reverse complement strand
TTGAAGCTTCATTCAAAAACAAATTTCCTTAGATGGGTCGTTAGCTCAGTCGGTAGAGCAGTTGAATTTTAATCAATTGGTCGCAGGTTCGAGCCGAGCGAAGCGAGACAATAACACGCTCAGTAGTTCTATATTCCTTACTACCTTAAAACTTACCTCCCAATAACTTGCATAATATGCTTCTTAACCTTACCAGGTAGCTCACTATCGAACTCAAATCCCTTCATTTCCGCCATTTCAGCAGAAATCGCCGTATAAAGCTCTGTGGTTTCCAGTAATGCTCGTATCGCTTCTTCTTTGCCATAACTGCCAAAAATCCCTTGAATACGCTTGCTGAACTTCTCAGGCAGCCATTCATGCAAATGATGGCCGTTGTACCAGATATCCGTCTTTCCATCACTTTTTATCGAGACGTACCACTCCATCATTGCTAGCAATAATTCTTTCATCTCATTATCCCTCATTCTTGCAGGCCATAAATCACCACGAGCGATATAAATAGGCACTTGTGTTGCCTCGAACCAGAACTCGCGCAGGTTTTCATTAAATTCTGCTGATGATGGAATATGTGATTGAGTCAATTGGTGAGTGATTTCAGGAAGCCCGTCCGTAAGGCTCGTCTTATCAAGGAGGATCTTATAGCCGCGTTGATAGAGTTTATCCAAACCTCTCTGTTTCATATCTTTCAGGCGTTCAACACTTGCCAGTGTGAAATCCACCTTACGACCGCCGCTAAAAACGACCAGACAAGTTGGCCAATCTGGTTCACCCTCTTTTTCATTAGCCAGATGCAATGCAACCATAACGTCACCCAACTGTTTAAACCATAAATCGTTGCCTATTAATTCATCTGTTCCCGAACCAATCAGTTCTATATCCAGATCTGAGAATTTATCTACGCGTGTGTTTCTGGCACGGGAACCTGTTTGGATAACTATATCAATACGGGGATCGTTATGGGCAAAAGTCAGGATTTTTTCCAGAAGGATTACCGGGTCTTCCATATATATGAAGTTCCTATTTCACTTTAGTGATGATTGATGAATAAGCCTAATCTCATAAATTAGCAGGTAATGTAATAACTTATAACAGGTGAAATACTCCGCGACAAATTGTTATAAATTGGTTATTTTGTTTAGTATATAAAACAAAATTGCGTGAATTTTTTGATAAGCAGTTAGTTCCATGAGGCTTTTTTTGCCTCATTAGCCAAGCCCATAGTGGTTGTTTTGCATCTGGATGTTTTTCCCAGAATGTTTTCAATGATGCAACGGATATTATTTTCATGACAGTCACCTTAATCCCGTAATGGGACTGTGGCAAGTATTATATCGCTTAACTGCGGTTGTTTTATGGGTGAAATATGTCAACTGTAACATCACAAGCTATAAAGTAGATATGGGATGAGGTGTGATATTCCTAACATTGTTGCTTAGATATTTGTGTCCAGATGCCAGAAGATTCCATCTGGGATTTAAAACAGAAGAGGTTACAGGAAGGGATGGAAGAAATAAGATAAAAATGATTAACCTTATAAGTAATAAGAACACTCTATTGTTATTTTTCTGAACTAGACTGTGATTGATATGAATTGTTGAAGTATTTTTTCAATAATTCAATATGTTTATTATGAAAGAATATTATTTAACTTAAGGAGTGTATATGAGTTCTAAAAATGATTTTAAGGCTTTTTCTATTAGTGATAATGCGAATGTAGTTAGTCAAGAAAAATATGAAGAAAACCAGAGCTTGCAGACTGGATTTCCTCCAGATAATATTTCCACACACTTGTTAAATAAGGTGTTACGTCAATCATCAGCCATATCATCTGTCTTAGCTGATTTTATCGCAACACGATCTGGCAGTGATGTTATTGATGATGGGAATATAGCCAAACTGACCGCTCAATTAAATAAAGCATTAGAACAAAAAATCACAACAGATATTCCCAGTGCTTCGTTAACACAAAAAGGTGTTGTTCAGCTGACAAATGTGACTGGTAATAGTGACACATTGGCAGTGACGCAAAAGCTTGTTCAGAAAGAAATAAATTCATTACGTGAGTATACTTATACCCGTGAAGAGATAGATAACCGGATTAAAGCTGCCAGTGAAATTCCTGCTGGTTCCCCTATTCCGTGGCCGTTGCCTTATCCACCTATTGGTTATTTCATTTGTAATGGTTCACCTTTTAATAAATTACAATATCCGAAGTTGGCGGAGGCTTATCCTAGCGGTAGATTACCTGATTTAAGAGGAGAATTTATCCGCGGATGGGATGATAATCGAGGTGTTGATAGTGGTCGTGGGCTTTTGTCTTGGCAGGGAGATGCAATCAGAAATATTACAGGGACAACTCAAGTGATACATGCCCAGATGGGTGGTGCTCCCCAGACGCCTATATTGAATGGGGTCATGGCATCGTCGCGATATGCTACGCCAGAAACACGTTCAGCAAATGGCGGTGGTAGTTCCGATCTTACATTTTTTGACATTGATGCATCAAGACAAGTCCCAACTGCTAACGAAAATAGACCCCGTAATATCGCATTTAACTACGTCGTAAGGGCCGCATAATTCTAGTGGCAGGAACAGCTTGAAGTAAGAATAAAGCCGGTTAGTCCGGCTTTATTCTTTATTCTGAAAACAGAGAAAAGGGAATGTGTTGTATTTGTACCATTATATACGGTGAGAAAACTCTTAAATGCTATTTTATTTAGAAAATATTATTTTGCATGCTGATTTATTTTCAATTTTCTGGTAATGGTTAATGGATTTCGATTACGTGTAATTAACTACCTTTTTAAAAAGTGCTCTTATTGAGTTAAATCTGCCTGTTATATAAAAGTTTTAATATCTGTATTCGAGCTTTTAAAACGTAATAATAGGTTAGGTAAATATGTAAAATAAACAAAGGATAATAGCGCCGGAAAATGGATTAAACATGACGGTGGATAGGCGGTTTTTACTGATACTTGGGCTTTCTCGTTTTACCTTTAAGTTAGCGATAACAGACAAAATATTCCACGATAAATTGCTATAAATTGATTATTTTGTTTAGTATATTAAACAAATATGCGCAAATTTTCGGACCAAAAACCAAAATTATCGCTTTTTAAAACCATATACTAAACAGAGAATCAGCGTAATGAGCGAGTATATTGATTTTAATTCAACCATTTACCCATTCCCACCGAAACCGACTTTTCTCCGTAAGGATGAAAAGAAACATTGCCGTGAAAAAATCAAACACCTCCTGAAACAGCAGGATGCCGTTATGGTTGCACATTATTACACCGATCCAGAGATCCAGGCTTTGGCTGAGGAGACGGGAGGGTGTGTAGCAGATTCACTGGAAATGGCACGTTTTGGCAGCAATCATCCAGCTTCTACTCTATTAGTGGCCGGAGTGCGATTTATGGGAGAAACCGCTAAAATTCTCAACCCGGAAAAGCGTGTTTTAATGCCAACGTTGGAAGCGGAGTGTTCGCTGGATCTGGGGTGTCCTGAAAAAGAATTTACTGAGTTTTGTGATAATAATCCGGATCGTACAGTCGTGGTTTATGCAAATACATCAGCAGCGGTTAAAGCACGGGCTGATTGGGTTGTGACTTCAAGTATTGCTGTTGAGCTGATCGATCATCTGGATAGCCAGGGGCAAAAGATAATTTGGGCACCGGATCGCCATTTGGGAAATTATGTCCGTAAACAGACCGGAGCCGATATTCTTTGTTGGCAAGGTGCTTGTATTGTCCATGATGAATTTAAAACACAGGCTTTGATAAGAATGCAAGGTCTGCATCCCGATGCTGCGGTATTGGTTCATCCTGAATCACCACAAGCAGTTATTGATCTGGCTGATGCCGTTGGCTCAACCAGTCAGTTAATCAAAGCAGCGCAGTCTTTGCCGCATCAGAAGCTGATTGTGGCAACAGATAAAGGCATCTTTTATAAAATGCAGCAAGTATGCCCGGGGAAGCAGTTATTTGAAGCGCCTACGGCTGGAGAAGGTGCGAGTTGCCGTAGTTGCGCCCACTGTCCGTGGATGGCAATGAATGGCTTACAGGCTATCGTTCAGGGATTGGAGCAGGGCGGGGTTCAGCATGAAATATTTGTTAAAGAAGAGTTACGTGAAAAGGCGCTTATTCCTTTAAACAGGATGCTTGATTTTGCAACTCGGTAAAATGAGAAAATAAATAATGGGTGTTATTCTTTGTTGTCGATAATAATAGGACATAATAGATGGATTTTTTCAGTATTAACAATATATTAGTAAATATCCCACTGGGAAAAGGCGGTTATGATTTATCGTGGATTGAGGCAATAGGCACGATTGCTAGTTTGTTATGTATTTGGTTTGCCAGTCAGGAAAAAATAATTAACTATTTGTTTGGGCTGATTAATGTCACATTATTTGCTGTGATTTTCTTCCAAATTCAACTTTATGCCAGTTTATTGCTGCAATTATTCTTTTTTGCTGCAAATATTTATGGCTGGTATGCCTGGAGCAGGGTTAATGATCAGCAGCAGATTGAACTTAAAATACGTTGGTTAAGTCTGAATAAGGCGTTAATAATTAGTCTGATTTCTGTGCTATTGATTGTTATTATGACTTTTAATATCGATCGGATCTTTGGCTCTCTGACTCAGATTGCCGTTACGATTATGCAAAAGTTTGATTTTAATGTTCAAATGCCGGTATTGGCACCTGATGCATTCCCCTTCTGGGATTCGACAATGACGGTGCTATCTATTGTGGCAATGATTCTGATGACTCGCAAATATGTTGAAAACTGGCTGGTATGGATGGTTATCAATGTGATAAGCGTTGTTATCTATTTCCATCAAGGCGTTTTGGCGATGTCATTGCAGTATGTGATTCTCTTTGGCATTGCACTTAATGGTTCCCGTTTGTGGATTCAGGTAGCTAAGAAAAATCATTCGCAGCCTTTATCCCGTATCGAATAATTTTTTAATGTGCCAGAGAATTGATTTGTCGATCTCTGGCATATTTTTAGCGATTTACTCTGATAATTCTCATTTCTAAAGATATTTCAATTATAAAAAACAGCTCAGATCACGTTTGACTATATTTTTCTATGTCTTTAGTTAAACACTGATTTATTTATTATCTACAAAGAATATTTACAGTTTGTCTTCTAACAGTTAGATTAAAATCACAAGATTGTTTTAAACAAATATACAAAGATGTGGATGAGAGAGGGTTATGAATTATCAGAATGACGATATAAGAATTAAAGAGATAAAAGAATTATTACCGCCTGTAGCACTACTTGAAAAATTTCCAGCAACTGAAAAGGCTGCATCTACAGTACGTAATGCCCGCAAAATTATTCATCAAATTCTGACTGGTGAAGATGATCGTCTGTTGGTTGTGATTGGGCCATGTTCTATTCACGATCCTAAAGCAGCAATGGAATATGCTGGACGGTTGAATAAGTTGCGTGAAGAACTAAAAGATGATTTGGAAATTGTCATGCGGGTTTATTTTGAAAAACCGCGTACAACTATTGGTTGGAAAGGGCTAATTAATGACCCTCATATGAATCACAGCTTTGATATTAATGATGGCTTACGTCTGGCTCGTGAATTGTTGCGGGATATTAATGACATGGGGCTACCAGCTGCGGGTGAATATCTGGATATGATTTCTCCACAGTATTTGGCAGATTTGATGAGTTGGGGAGCAATCGGCGCTCGCACAACGGAATCGCAGGTTCATCGTGAGTTGGCTTCTGGTCTCTCTTGTCCGGTTGGTTTCAAAAATGGCACCGACGGCGGGATAAAAGTTGCAATTGATGCTATTAATGCTGCGGGTTCACCGCACAGTTTCCTTTCTGTCACTAAGTGGGGACATTCCGCGATTGTAAATACCAGTGGAAATTCTGATTGCCATATTATCCTGCGTGGTGGTAGAGAACCAAACTATAGCTCTGAACATGTTATTGCCGTGAAGCAAAGCTTGGAAAAAGCAAGTTTGTCGGCAAGAATTATGATTGATTTCAGTCATGCCAATAGCGCCAAGCAATTTAAAAAGCAGATGGATGTGTGCGAAGATGTCAGTGGGCAAATTGCGGCCGGAGAGAAGGCGATTATTGGTGTTATGGTGGAAAGTCATTTGGAAGAAGGGAACCAAGACCCAGAGAGTGATCAACCATTGGTATACGGTAAAAGTATTACCGATGCTTGCATTGGTTGGGCTGATACTGAAATCTTGTTACGTCAATTATCGTTGGCAGTGAAAGCCCGTTGTGGCCGATAACCTTTTTCGGATGTAAAAAAACCGGAATTAATGATTCCGGTTTTTCATATTTGCTGAAAAAGTACGATATCAGCAATTTTATCGATAATGAATTATTTCGCTTTACCTTGGTTTGCTACAGCGGCGGCTTTTGCGGCGATTTCATCAGCGTTACCCAGATAGTAATGCTTAATTGGTTTCATGTTTTCGTCGAATTCATAAACCAAAGGTACTGCTGTTGGAATATTCAGTTCAAGGATGGCTTCTTCGCTCATGTTGTCCAGATATTTAACCATTGCGCGCAAAGAGTTACCGTGAGCCGCGATAATCACTTTTTCTCCTTTAGCAACACGAGGTTTGATAACGTCTTCCCAGTAAGGGATCACGCGCTCAATAGTTGTTGCCAGGCTTTCAGTCACGGGTAGTTCTTCTGGTTGCAGATTTGCGTAACGTGGATCATGACCTGGAAAACGCTCATCATCTTGAGTTAAATCTGGTGGGGTGATAGCAAATCCACGACGCCACAGTTTAACTTGATCATCACCGTATTTAGCGGCGGTTTCTGATTTGTCCAGACCTTGCAGAGCACCATAATGGCGTTCATTCAGTTTCCAGCTTTTCTCAACAGGTAACCACTGTTGATCAACTTGATCCAGAATGTTCCATAGCGTGTGAA
The DNA here is from genome assembly GCF_042879375.1 of Photorhabdus sp. RM323S. NCBI lineage: Bacteria > Pseudomonadati > Pseudomonadota > Gammaproteobacteria > Enterobacterales > Morganellaceae > Photorhabdus > Photorhabdus sp. RM323S. The sequence goes on along the minus strand of NZ_JBHFKZ010000071.1, from coordinate 12,579 downwards.
TAGCGCGTTTCAGAACAGAGGTGTATGCGAAATCAAAAACAAAGCCTTCTTCTTTCAGTAGCTGGCCTGCTTGTTGAGCTTCGGCGCGACCTTTTTCAGAGAGAGCGACGTCAGTCCAGCCAGTGAAGCGGTTTTCTTTGTTCCACTCGCTTTCACCATGTCTTACCAGAACCAGTTTAGTTACAGCCATAGCGTAAACTCCTTAAAAACCAAACTTAATGATAACTGAGCGCATTATATTGCCCTATACACCAGAACAGCAATCAATAGTCGGGTTCCATAGCGTTATTTGCCTGAAAACCTTAATTTTTTGTAGATTACTGAATAGATGCCGGGCAAGTTTGACATGTTATAGTGCTGTTACCAACTTGATTGGATAAGTAAAGAACAGCAAATGAACCAAATTAAGGACGAAATGGAACCCAACAGCGACCCACAGCCGGCCACTCCACATCCATGCCAGACCATATATTAATCCTGCAAGTGTAGCGAAAATCACCAGTAATAGACCTCCAGCGAAGTGTGCGCCGCCAAAAATCAAGGCGGTGATGATCAGGGCAAAATAGGGGTTAATCCACTGACTCAACCTTTGTTGGATATAGCCACGAAACAGCGCTTCTTCTGCCAGAGAAACAAAGAAAATATTTGCCAAAATAAACATTGGCAACCATGGTGGCATATGCAGTTCAAGCGCAAGTCCGCCTAAGGCTGTTGCAATACTGAGTAGTACCGGAATGGCAACAGTCAAGATTATCCACGCATAAAGGCGAACTTTTGCCAGTGGTTTTGTTGTAAATAATCCAGGTATGCAACATAGCAGAAGGAAAGGGATAAGTGCCTTATCAAAGTTGAAATACATTGAGAATGGCGCACTATGAGGACCAACTTGAACGTTATCGAGAAATTTCAAGTTATGAAAACCTGGGATCAGATGCAGGAATAACGCGATACCAAAAGCGAGCAATAGCAGCTCAGTTGTTATTTTGATGATGTTATTTTGCTGAAAATAGAGACGTAGTGCACCTAACACGAAAATAATTACAATAGTTTCAATTGCTGGATAAATTATAACTTGCGTTATACATCCGGTGACAACGGCAGCCAGTAGAACAATAAGTGCAGTCGTGCGGTGTATAGCTAATAATGCCAGTGATGTGGCAAGTAAACCCCAAATCATATATGCCCTGTTGTTTTCAATAAGTTAGAAGATAATATCTGAGAAGCAAACCAAAGATTGATGATAACTATTATTAAATGAGCAAAAAATAGTAACGCAAGATGATTAAATTGCGATGTTTTTTTCACTGGTCGGAGAAGTGATATTGTTGGTGACAATTGTCCTTCGACCAAAATTTGTGTAGAAGAGGTTGCATTATTGGCGGGCTTAATCACTTACATGCATCATAGATCTGAGCTCAGTTTCAGATAGAGATTGGAACTCAGCTTCATAACGTTTGATGACATCATGAATATTAATACTGATGCCGTTCTCCCGTATCTCAGTAAGAATTTCAACCCCTTTTATATGTCACTCCACAAAATAATGGGGAACTACAGGTAATCAATTGAAAATTTTCTCCGTTTTATAGCGGTATATGTCGCCATCGGGAATAAATATCAGCCGGTGAGTAATACATTGCGGGGCGTCTTCCTGATGATGAGAAACAAACAGTAGCTGAGTATCACCGTCAGTAATCATGATATCAATAAAACGTAATATTAACTGACGGTTGAGTGGATCAAGCCCTTGCAGAGGTTCATCAAGGATCAATAAAGCCGGATGTTTAACCAGAGCACGAGCTATCAGAACCAGCCGTTGTTGCCCCCATGAAAGGCTGTGAAACGGGCCGTTGGCAATCTGAGCAGATAATCCCAGCAAAGCCAGCCATTCATCGGCAAGTTGTTGTTGACGATCTGATACTGCCTGGTAAAGACCGATTGAATCGAAGAAGCCGGACAGAATCACATGACGAACACTGGTACTGACACGGTATTGCAGATGAATACTGTGGCTGATATAGCCAATATGGCGTTTGATATCCCAAATCGTTTCACCACTACCGCGCTGGCGACCAAACAATATCAACTCATTATTGTAGCCTTGGGGATGATCTCCGGTAATCAGATTCAGGAGGGTTGATTTTCCGGCACCGTTTTGACCCATAATCTGCCAGTGTTCACCCGGATTTACCTGCCAGTCCAGCCCGTGCAAAATGGGTTGTTCGTTATACTGAACCACACCATTACGCAAGATAATCAAAGGTTGGTCAGGAGGTAACTGATCATCAATACGACATTCATCCGCTTCTGGTAAATGGATACCATCAAGTTTTTCGCTGTGCACCAGTTGAGCAACCAGTGGATCCGCCATCACTTTTTCTTTTATGCCAGCAGATGTCAGATGGCAATCTGCCAGTACACCAATTTGATCAACAAAACTTGGGATTTCACTGAACCGGTTAAGGATAAGCACCAAAACGATGCCTTTTGCTGACAATGTTTTTAATAATTCAGCGAGCTGACCACGGGCAAATGCATCAAGGCCATCAAAAGGTTCATCAAGGATCAGTAAATCAGGTGAAACCATCAGTGCCTGGCAAAGCAAGGTTTTTCGGGTTTCACCGGTAGAAAGGTATTTAAAGCGGCGGGAAAGTAAATCCATAATACCGAACTGTTTTGCCAGTTCCAGACAAAATTCGTTGTCTTTATGATGAAGCTGAATAATTTCCGCCGCAGTGCGGCCAGTGTCATCCTCATCGTCGCTCAACATATCAGTATTATTGCGTTGCCACTCTTTCTCAGTCAGTTTTTGTAATTGTTCTAAAGAGACGCGGGCACATGTGCGAAATGAGCAATTTCGTTCGCCGGAAAGTTGTACTAATTCATTTGACAACGCACGGGCCAATGATGATTTACCACTACCGTTAGCACCAACAAAAGCCCAGTTTTCACCAGAGGTAATTTTTAGTGACGGTAACTGCAAGGTTTGGGTATCACTTAGACGGAAACAGCCTTGCATTATTTGCAATTCAGACATCTTTTATTCCTTTTTAAGCAACGCAAATATCCTCTCACAAATAAGCGGAATGACGCTGAATGTCAATATTAACTTTTAATTAACATTTAATGTCAGATATCAGGGATATGTGAGGCTCACAACTGCATAATATCCCCGGATATTCCGAATTATTCAGTGATAATAGTGTCAATTTTCAACAAAGAGTTGCAATAATCACTTGATCAGCATTAAAAAGCGCAGTGATTTTATCTTTAGGGTGTAGTTTCAGTTTATCAGCGTCTTGATTGGTCAGAGTAGAACAGAGGGTTTCACCACCATCAAGAACGATAAGAACTTCTGTGCTCTTTTCGCCAGTTTCGATTTTACTAATTTGTCCTGTCAGGGCATTGTCAAAATGGCTGGTGGGAAGTTGTTCTTTAGTCAATGTTATCCAGGGCGCTTTAATCAGAGCCAATACCTCCTTACCTTTTATCAGTCCAAGACGGTCAGCACTCTGTTCTGTCAATGCCGCATCCAGAGATGTTTGACCATCTGCCAGCAATATGCGGACATGTTGCTGCACCTGATTATGGTCACGGTCAGTAATTGTGCCAAAGAATTGATTACGGGCACTGGTTTGCAGAGAAAAACGGGAAATTGCAGCCAATAAGCTATCAAGGGGAAGAGGATCATCTTTCAGCACATCAAAGGCTTTTTGTTGAATTTGTGCGAGTAAATCATAAAGTTGTAACAAACGTTCACCATAATGGGTAAGATTCGTCCCGCCTCCTCCTTTACCACCAGTAGCACGATCCACCAGTATTTCATCTGCTAACTGGTTCATTTCATTGATGGCATCCCAGGCGCTTTTATAACTGATGCCAGCCAGCTTTGCCCCCTGGCTGATAGAACCCGTTGCTTTAATCTGTTTCAGTAATAATATTCGCCGTGGATCTGCGAATAACCGTTGCTGTAATTTCAGTGTTAATAGAATTTCGGCTTGCATAATTATTTTTTTCAGGAAATAAAATCGTGAATTTTTGTTGGCTAACCCGGAAAAACGCACGTTTAGCCGGTTATAGTTGTTTGTCTTTGTTTAGAATGGTACTAATTATAGCGCTATTACGCGCTATGGTTAAAAATGTGTTATGTTGCCGGCTCATTTAATGAGCTACTATGTGAGGCTACCATGTTTGAGTTGATTAAAAGTATGACCTTCTCCCTGGTCATGGTACCGGTAGTAATGGTCGGAATCTTAGGTTTAATTTATGCCCTTGGGGAATTGTTTAATATCATTTCCCGTATTGGTCATTCTGAAAAGTAGAACTAATATTTCTTTATACATCAGGTGCTATTCTGATTACCCGGTGATTCGCCGGGTAATTTGTCTTAACTGATCACAATCAGTTTGTTCTGTTTATCCTGTTTTTCTATTACAGCATTTTACTTCAAATTAAATCAGATAGTAAAAGTTGCTCACAATTTGCCGATTATTAATGGGATAGTCTTCCATTTAGCGCTATATCTTGTTATATACAGCGAACCAATTGGTAATAAGCAGGTGTAAAACAAATGAAAAAGAATTTTATCAAACTGTTAGCGGGAGTTATCGTTTCTTTTACTTTGACGTGGCAAGTATGGGCTACGGAGAAAGTTACCGTATTTGCTGCTGCCTCACTAACCAATGCACTTGACGAGATTTCGATACAATATAAGCAAGAGAAAAAAGGTGACGTGGTGGCTTCCTATGCATCATCTTCTACTTTGGCTCGCCAGATTGAACAAGGTGCTCCGGCAGATATTTTTATTTCCGCTGACCAACAGTGGATGGATTACGTTGCCGGGAAGAAACTGATTATTGATAAAACTCGCTTTACTATTCTGGGAAATCAACTGGTTCTGATTGCACCGAAAGAGAGTAAATTCAATAAAATTGACATTAATAAAGAGACCAAATGGAAATCTTTATTGGCTGATGGCCGTCTTGCTGTCGGTGATCCAGATCATGTTCCGGTAGGTATCTACGCTAAACAATCGCTGCAATATTTGGGGGCATGGGAGACGGTTAATCCTCTGCTGGCTCGTACCAGTAATGTGCGCAGTGGTATGGCGCTGGTGGAACGTGCTGAAGCTCCATTGGGTATTGTTTATGCTTCAGATGCCGTTGCCAGTGATAAAGTTAAAGTTGTGGGGATTTTCCCGGCAGAGAGCTACAAGCCTGTTGAATATCCTATGGCGATCATCAAAGATCATAATAATCCCGCAGTTCTTAGTTTTTATGACTATCTGAAAACCCCAGAGGCCGCTGCGATTTTTAAACGTTACGGTTTTCGCCCACTTTAGGAATAGATTTTTGGAGATGTTAAGTGAATACGAATGGCAAGCTATCATCCTGAGTCTGAAAGTTTCAGGTATGGCGGTGTTAATCAGTTTGCCATTTGGGATCTTGATGGCATGGATTCTGGTTCGTTTCCGGTTTCCGGGTAAATCATTACTTGACAGCATTATTCATCTGCCATTGGTGTTACCACCAGTGGTAGTGGGATATCTGCTGCTGATCAGTATGGGACGTCGTGGATTTATTGGTGAATGGTTATATGACTGGTTTGGGGTAAGCGTTGCATTCAGTTGGCGTGGTGCTGCATTGGCTTCTGCTGTTGTTGCTTTTCCGCTGATGGTCAGGGCGATACGTTTGGCACTGGAAAGTGTTGACCGGCGGTTGGAACAGGCTGCCCGTACCTTGGGAGCGAATCCATTCAGAGTATTTTTTACGATTACATTGCCGCTCTCTTTACCCGGGATTATTGTTGGTACTATTCTGGCATTTGCCCGTTCATTGGGTGAATTTGGCGCAACCATCACCTTTGTATCTAATATTCCAGGTGAAACGCGGACAATCCCTTTGGCGATGTATACCCTGATTGAGACGCCAGGCGCAGAAACTGCCGCCGCTCGTTTATGTATTATCGCCATTATTCTTGCGTTGATATCATTGATGATTTCTGAATGGTTAACCCGTTGGGGAAGGAAACGTTTGGGAGCAACATGTTAGAGCTGGATTTTGAACAACAACTGGGTGATCTTCATTTACAGGTTGACACACAGTTACCCACTGAGGGAATTACGGCTGTTTTTGGCCTTTCAGGTGCAGGAAAGACTTCACTGATAAATGTGATTGCGGGTTTGCTACGTCCACAGAAAGGGCGGGTTGGTCTCAATGAGCATGTGTTGGTGGATATTGAACAAGGGATTTGCTTGCCACCGGAGCAGCGCCGGATAGGTTATGTCTTTCAGGATGCTCGGCTGTTTCCTCATTACCGGGTAAAAGGCAATCTTCAATACGGAATGTCTCCGGTGATGAAACCGGAGTTTGACAGCATTATTAATTTGCTGGGAATTGAGCACCTGCTATCGCGTTTTCCTCTTACCTTGTCCGGTGGTGAAAAACAGCGGGTTGCTATTGGTCGCGCTTTGTTGGCTGCACCTGAATTGCTGTTAATGGATGAACCATTGGCATCTTTGGATCTCCCACGTAAACGAGAACTCTTGCCTTATCTTGAAAGGCTTTCTCAAGATGTCAAAATCCCGATTTTATATGTTAGCCATAACTTGGATGAAATTCTTCGGCTGGCGGAAAACGTGATCGTAATGGATAACGGGAAAGTCAGGGCGACAGGAAAATTGGCAGAGGTTTGGGCCAGCAGCGCACTGCGTCCCTGGTTACAAAAAGAGACGCTCAGTAGCATTCTGAACGTTTCAATGGTCGAACATCATAATCGTTATGAAATGACAGCGGTAGCCTTTGCTGATCAGGCTTTATGGTTGCCTAAAATTGATGTTCAATCGGGAACTAATTTACGTATCAGGATAGACGCTTCCGATGTTTCATTAGTACTGGAACCACCTCGTGGTAGTAGTATCCGTAATATTTTAGCCGCGAAAGTGGTTGAATTTTTTGATGATGATGACCAGGTCGATGTCAAATTGGCGCTGAGTGGTCATTATTTATGGGCAAGAATTACTCCGTGGGCAAGGGATGAACTTAATTTGCGGCAAGGGCAATGGCTTTATGCCCAGATAAAGAGCATTTCTCTTAATCGGCAGTTGTAGAATCTGATTTTTCATAAATGAATAAACAGGTTGTCAGTTGGAAAAAAGAAGATTGTCTGGGATAACAAGGGGTTCCCATGTGGGGTTGCCCCTGAGTGTGATTTATGGGTATTGCTAATCAGACGAGAAACTAAAGAACATACTTGCGAATAATTTTGGCAATACCTGGTTGAGTATTATCCAATGTCACCAGATCGGCCCGTTCTTTGACAGCATCGACACTGTTACCCATAGCAACACCGAGCCCAGAGGTTTCCAACATGCTCAGGTCATTAAAATTGTCACCAAAGGCGATAACATCCTGCATATTCATTCCTTGTGATTCAACCCATTGTTTCAAACGCATACCTTTACTGTTGCCTTTCTTGGTAATATCCACTTGATCAAACCATGACCATTCACACGCAAGATCGATCTCATTCTCGATCTGTTCAGTCACTTCACGCAATTTTGCTAAATCAGGGGAACAGGTAGCGAACTTCCAGATAGACCGCACTTCACCAATAGCGTGCTGAAAACTACTGACATGCTGCATAGTTGGGCGTTGAGATTCAGGCAGGGTCTCAGACCATGTCATGGTGCGGACAATTGTGTCATGCAGTTCTTCATATAACATGGCATCATCCACATACATCAGACGGTGAATATCTGTGTTGCTTAAGTGGGCGAGAACTTTTATCGCTTCCTGAGATGACAGTGGATCTGAGGCTAATACTTTCTTCTGATGGTAATCATACAGATAAGTTCCATTACAGCAGATGACAGGTGTATCGAGTTGCAAAGCCTGATAAAAAGGGTGGATAGCGACATGATGGCGGCCAGTCGCAATCAGCACCTTAACACCGGCTTTACGGGCTTCATTTAGTACAGCGAGTGATTCTGGCAGGATATTCTTTTGAGGACTCAGTAACGTACCGTCCAGATCCAAAGCAATAACGCGATATGACATAGATTAGCCTCATAACTATATATAATGTAAAAGATATTACATTGGAACTGAATAAAATTAAACCAATTGTTCGGTGAATTTAGCCGATAAAATTAAAATTGAGTCGTTACAGATCAATAAAATGGTAACGGATAACTAAGGAGTGAAGATGAAACAGGTGGTTTATACTGCGAGTCCAAACAGTCGTCAGATTCATGTTTGGAACCTGAATAATGAAGGTGAGTTATCATTAATTCAGACAATTGATGTTCCGGGAGAAGTACAGCCAATGGTGGTTAATCCGAATCGTAAGCATCTTTATGTTGGGGTCCGGCCACAATTCAGTATTATCACTTATCAAATTGGCGCTGATGGCAGGCTGGTACAGCAGGGAATTTCACCAATACCGGGTAGCCCGACGCATATCGCTACTGACAGGCAAGGCCGTTTTCTATTCTCTGCTTCCTACAGTTATAACAATCTGAGTGTCAGCCTAATTGACGATCAAGGTATTGCAGGCGCGCCGGTTCAGATTATTGAAGGCTTGCAAGCACCGCATTCAGCCAATATGGATTGGGATAATAAACAGCTATTAGTACCTTGTCTGAAAGAAGATCACCTCCGAATTTTTGAGATGACAGAAGAGGGTTATCTGACAGAGAAGTATGCGGAAGAAGTTACTACAGCAGCAGGGGCGGGGCCTCGTCATATGGCATTCCATCCGAATCAGCAGGTGATTTACTGCATTAATGAACTGGATTCTACCGTGGATGTTTATCGCAAATGGGAGAAATACCGGATTGTTCAGACCATTGATTCATTGCCGAAAGATTTAGCGGGTGTTCGTTGGTCGGCGGATATTCATATTACACCGGATGGTCGTCACCTTTATACCTGTGAGCGTACTGCAAGTTTGATCAGCCATTTTGTTATTTCACAAGATGGTTTTAATCTGACTTTGGCAGGGCACTATAAAACTGAAACACAGCCGCGTGGCTTTGCTATCGATCATAGCGGAAAATATTTGATTGCATCCGGTCAGAAGTCTGACCATATTTCGGTTTCTGCTATTGATAAATATACCGGTAAATTGACTGAATTAGCGCGTTATCCAGTTGGTAAAGCGCCGATGTGGGTGACAGTGTTAGCTCTTTGAGTTTGAGAAGATTGCTGTGTGTTACGGCGATAATAGATAGATGTAAATACATATCAGATTAATGACAAAGTGCCGGTCTTTTGGTCAGCACTTTGAACTGATGAAGATGAGTACAAAAATGATCTGACCATTTTTTGAGTAAAACCCGCCCACCTTTGCTGAAAAATTGTATTAAAAATGTTAATAAACATGATGAATTACTAAAATCAATCAAGCTAATTTCTCCAATTTTCGGAATATTCCTATATCTTTTTAAGTTAAATTCATTGCACTATCGATCATCTATTAACCTATAAGTGGTAAGAATATGATGACGATTTCAGTTAGACCCACTCTTCGTACTGTAAACCAATGGGGAAGTCAATAGAATGGCAAAAGGCTATTATCTGCTTGTTGGTGACAAAACGACCTGTGGTGGAGTTATTATCACCGGTGATCAGACCATCACATTTAACGGGCGGGCAACCGCGCGTGAAGGGGATCACGTCACCTGTGGTAAACATTCTGGTACTTACATGATTATCGGGGGCGTACCCAGCATGTTTAGCATGGGACGGCGATGGGCGGGCACATTAGATAGTGTCAGCGCTTGCCCCTGTCGGGCCCGGCTGATCAATTCCGTGATGGACAGCTATGAGAAGCAGGAGGAGGTTGCTGATCGGGCTGTTGCTCCCACGAATATGGCGGCGGGAAGCGTTCAGCCCGATCCACCGCCTGTAACGCAGGCTCCCCCACCACCGATACCGGTGTTTACCAAATCCTGCCAGCGGGGCAAAGGCTGTACGGATGCGGGAACCGAGGCTGAACCCGCAGATAACTTCGGGCGAATGGCGGTATATCAGGTGTCGTCATCTTCCGCTCCGGTAGAGGCGCAAAAGCCTGAACCGCCTCCCCAGAGCAAGAAACACCCGTCAGAGCCGGATAAACCGCAGGATAAAAAATTACCGTGGTATAAACGCTGGTTTAGTGGTGGAAAAGATAAGGCTGAGGCGGCTGCTACGGCAGTGGCGGCCACCACCCGCAGCGTGGCAGCGGATGGGGAAGCGCTGGTGATGCGTTACATTGGCGGTGGTGCTGCCAGCTCTGGGCGCTGGCTGGCGGCACCAAATCCGTTGACGGTCGGGTTAATGGGATTGTTTTATTCACCGAAGCTGAATGAAGGCGAAGAGGACTACTTAAACCGCTATTGCCTTAGTGAGATTGCTGAACAGTTTGGTCATGCCCCGACTCGTGTGCGTTTCCGCTGGATAAGAGATGAAAAAAGCGGCAGGATGACGGTTCAGGGGTATCACGTCAGCGCGGAAAGTGGTCTGGATAAAGTGCCGGTTCGTATGATGACACTGAATCGGACCACGGGTAACTATGAATTCTGGGAGCCGGGAGAAACCCGGCCAACGATATTATGGACGCCGAACGAACAGGAGTTTCAGGTTCCGGCCCATACCGGGAATGAAGAACGACCATTTATTCCGTCGCAAATCACCGTATTGCCAATCCCGGAAAAAGTGGGCAGCGATATTGAATCGTTGCCGATGCCGGAAGAGAAAGATTTTCGCGATTATATTCTGATCTTCCCGATCCCGAATATGCCGCCGGTGTATGTGTATTTGAGTAAACCGCCGGTGAAACTATTTGAGGTGGATTTGTACAGTAATTTTGCGGGCAGGCCAAGGAATGGGACACATGCTGATCATATGCCTTCGGCGGCGGCTGTTAGGGCTTATTTTAAACGGTTATATCCATTATTAGATGAACGTGAATTCAAGGAATTATCTGAAGATGTCGCTTCTATCATTATACCCGCAGAGGTACATCAAAAGCTCAGTGCTACCTATGGAGGGAGAAATACGCCTACTCAGATAGAACAGGATTCGAAGAATTTACGGGCAGCGCTTGATCGGGACGTTAATACGATAAAACCAGTACTGAAGGAATATGGCGCAACAGAAGCACAACTTGAAGATGCCAGAGCCAAAATGCATAAGCTGAACCAAGAACAGGGGTTATACAAGTAATGACAGTCAATGTTGAAGTGTTAATAAATAGTTTAGGGAAATCTTATCAGGAGATTTTTGATGAAGGGTTAATCCCTTATAAAACCAAGCCAACAGGCTTTTCTGGTGACGAGGTGGTCTGCCTGGATATGGTAAAAGAGGGGATATTTCTAGCGTTTTACCGAGAAGAAAAACGCTTAAAAGAGATTACATTGACCTTGCTAAATGAAAAGAAGCCTCTATACCAATTTCCTAATGAGCTACCATCTCCTTTGGTGTCTCAGATGTCACGACAGTGGGTTCATGAACAGTTTGGTAAGCCTGAGAAATTACAGCAACCACAAATAATAATGAAACGTCAGTTTGGATGGAAAGAGTTATACACATTGCTTGATTTCCGCATTCCTACCAGTATGAAGATCTCTTATGACATGATGGAACGAGTAAAATCAGTGACGTTTTTACCCACTACAGAAGTGCGTTGGTAGTCAATAGAAAGGAGGAAGTTTTTTCTCAAAAGCTTTTTCATTCGCGGTTTGAAAAGCCAAACCGCAGATGAATTGACTTAATAAAAATAGGAATTATATAAATAATGGGCGGATTCGACTAATAAGTGCAATTTTTCAAAAGGAGAATAAATTGCATTTAATCGAAAAATCATAAACCATTAATAGAGAGTTAAAAAGAAATCAGAGCGTAAAATAATACCATCCGAACAGATGGGTATTAAAGCGCTTTCTCGCTGGTTATTTTACGCAGAAAACCATAAAAAATAACGCAATAAAAGAGGGATAAAACGGTTAATCTGACAGGATTTAAGTGCTGAAAAAGGCGGGTAAAACAGCGTTGGTAAAGATAAAAAGAGGAGAGATTTAAGGTTTGTTAAACGTAAAATATGATATTTTATGATGATTAAATGTAATAAAAATCCCGTATTAAAAGGGGTGAAAACAAGGATTAAAATTTTATGCGCGATTTATTTTACATTTACCTAACCTGCCATGAGTATTTAAAAATGCAAGTGAAAAGGTATTAAAGCTTTTGGCTTCTATATCAAGGGCAGATTTAATTCAGTAAATGCGGATTTTTAGCGGGGATTTAATGGTATTTAATCGTAAATGATTAACCGTTAAAAGAGAGTTGAAAAGAAATTCACATATAAAAGAATATTATCCGAACGGAATAGGTATTAAAGCGTTTTATCAACGGTTATTTTACGGATAAAACCTTAAAAACAATGCAATAAAAAAGGGATAAAACGGTTAATGTGACAGGATTTAAACTCTGAAAAAGGCAGGTAAAACAGCGTTGGTAAAGATAAAAAGTGGAAATATTTAGGATTTATTAAACGTAAAACATGATATTTTATGATGATTAAATGTAATAAAAAGCC